>JAZLMD010000024.1:0-20375 GCA_045598465.1 Acidaminococcaceae bacterium
TGTACTTAATGGGGTTTTGGGTTGTGTGATGCTTATGGGGGTCAATTGGGTGGGGGCAATGGTAAATTTCATGGTTCCTGTGAACATTGTAACTGTCCTTGTGGCCGGTATTTTTGGTATTCCAGGGATAGTGGGTATAGTGCTATACTATGCCTTTTTTGTGCGTTTTTAGTTTTTTTGAAAGGGAACAATAGGAACTTATTCATAAAAATTGAGTTGTTTGTGCATTGGCATCTCCTTGCAGGATTGCGAGGGGGTGCTTTTTCCTTGGTTTTAGATACTTGAAAAAAAAGGCCTTTTACACTATAATATGCGTATGGATTTTAGACGACTTAAAGAGAAGTGGAACAGCATATGCTTTGGCGACCGCGTGGCAGCCCTGGCGGTGGTTTTTGTTTTGGTTATGAGTTATTTTTATATCCAGGAACGGGAAGCCATTAAGGCCAAGCGCAGTGCGGATAATTTGAAGCGGGAAGAACGGCTCAGTGTTAAAAAGAATGTGGTGGTGCTGGGAGTGGACCAGCTGATGGAGACGGGGGGCGGCCAGCGTAGTGACACCCTGTTTATTATGATGTTTGACCCTGAAAAACACCAATGTTCCCTTTTGAACGTGCCCAGGGACACCCGGGTGCAGATGGAAATCGAAGGCAAGCCGGATTTCCGCAAGGTCAATGACGCCTATAACAGTGGCGGCATTCGGCTTACCATGAGTACTTTGGAAGAATTTTTGGGATTGCGTATAGACCACTATCTGATTATTGATGTGAGCGGATTCAAACGGGTGGTGGACGCCATCGGCGGCGTGGATTTGTATGTGGACCGGGATATGGATTATGACGATTTCAAACAAGGGTTGCACATTCATCTGAAGGCAGGGCAGCAGCACCTTGATGGGGAGCGGGCCATGCAGTATGTTCGTTTCCGCAGGGAATATGGGGACATCGGTCGCATCCGCCGTCAGCAGCGTTTCCTTTGGGCGGTACAGAGAAAATTGGTGAGCGGCCAGATGCTGTTCAAAATTCCCGGCCTGACCAGGGAACTTGTGAGTATGGTAGAAACCAATCTTTCCATTAGCGATATTCTGCCCATGGTAAGGACCTTGAGGGATATGGTGCAGGAAAACGCTTTCCATATGAGCTATATTCCAGGTACGGCAGAATATTTGTACGATATCGGTTATTGGACACCCCATGTGGTGGATACCCGCCGGCAGATGGCGGAACTGCAGGGCGTGCCTTTTGAGGGAAAACTTTTGGAATCCGCCAACAGGTTGGCCGAGATTTATAATGCCAGTGTGGCCAAAGGCCGGGAGTGGCAGGCGGAGCATGATGCTATGGAAGAGGAAAAATTGGGGCATCTGCAGGTGATACCCCCGGAGAAACAGCAGAACACGGAAGCTGTTAAGGCAGCCGGGCCGGAGATGGAAAAACCTGAAGTCCAGACGGTGAAGGAGAAACCGAAGAAGCGGAAGGCAAAAAAACATAAGGAGAGAAATAAAGTGAAAATCAAGGACTGAAAATTGGTCATATGTGACATAGAAGAGTAAATTTTCGGAGGGAAAAATGCAGGATGATATTCATATTGTTTTGGATAGTTTGAGTTGTGTTGCGGAAACGGAATTGAAGAATGACCCCAGGGTTCATGAATTGCGTTTACTGACACGTCATGGGGATTTGGAGTGGTTTGATGGGGAAAAGAGCACGGCGGAGATGGTGAAGCTGATTGCCGAATCCGGTAAACTCCCCACCACCAGTCAGCCGCCTCTGGGTGAAATTGTTGACCTGTACACCAAACTTGTTGTTGAAGGCAAGAAAATTATTGTTTTGAATGTGGACGGCATTTTGAGCGGTACTCATGATACCTGCAAGATGGCTGCCAGTCAGGTTATGCATGAGCTGAAGGGTGCGGATATTCGTGTTTATAACAGCTATACCGCTTCCTGTCCCATTGCTGGCACAGCCATGGATCTGATAAAGTTTATTGACGGGGGGGCTACCATGGACGAGGCCTGTGCCTGGCTGGAGGACGTTATCGGCAGATTGAGTTCTTATTTTACGGTTGATACCTTGGAATATTTGCAAAAAGGTGGACGCATCGGCAAGATGACGGGTCTTTTGGGCAGTATTTTGGGAATCCGGCCCATCAGCCATCTGGGGAAGGACACCCAGGGTCAGCTGATACCTGTTGACAAGGTACGTACCCGCAAGAAGGCCCTGGCGAGAATTATGGAATTGGCAGTACAGGATGCACCTTTTGAAAGAATATATATTGCCAACTGTGAGTGTGAGAGTGATGCCGCCATGGTGGCGGAAACTTTGAAACAGCAGTTCCCAGGCATTCCCGTGCTCAGCACCAGTGTGGGCACGGTTTTGGCGGCCCATTTGGGGCCGGGGGCGTTCGGAATATTTGTAAGGAAAGTGAAGTAGGAGGAAAGAGTGGCTAAACAAATAATAGGCGGCAAAGAATTTAGGGCAATGCTTTTGGGTGCCTACCACAGCTTTGAAAAGAATTTTGAAACCATTAATAACTTGAATGTTTTTCCTGTTCCTGACGGGGATACGGGTACCAATATGTTGCACACCATGACCAGCGTGGCGAAAGCCCTTTCTGCCATGAAGGACAGCGACAGTGTGGGGGAGATGGGGGCACAAATGTCCAGGGCGGCTATTATGGGGGCCCGTGGCAACAGCGGTGTCATCCTTTCCCAATTGCTCAGGGGCATCGGCAAGGGAGTGGCTGGTAAAAAGACCGTGGACAATATGGGCATCGGCAAGGCCTTTCAGTACGGCATTCTTTATGCCTACCGCAGTGTAGCCAATCCGGTGAACGGCACCATTCTCAGCGTGGCAAGGGCCATGGCCAAGGGAACCCACAGCGTGAACAGGAACAGCGAAAATCTGGAAGAAATTTTGACAACCCTGATAAAGTGCGGCGAGGAGGAATTGGCCCGTACTCCCGACCAGCTGCCGACTTTGAAAGCGGCCGGGGTTGTGGATGCGGGGGGGCAGGGTCTCGTTGTTTTCTTCAAGGGATGTTTGAGCGGGCTGAGGGGGGAAGATTGTGCTGTCATTGAAGTTGTTAACAGTACTCCGAAGATTACTCCTACGGCGGAGGAACCTCTGGATTTGGAATTCCCCTATTGCACTGAATTCATCGTCAAGGATGCCCATGTCACCAAGGAAGAGGTGCAGAACGCACTGAAGGATATGGGGAACAGTATGATTGTGGCGGTGATTGAGGATATCGTTAAAGTTCACATCCATAGCAAACAGCCGGGCAGGGTGTTGCTGCAGGCCCAGTCCTGGGGCACATTGCACGATATGAAAATAGAGAATATGATTGACCAGCACAATCAGCGGCTCTTTGAGCAGCCGGTTCAGGCGCCCCCCAGGAAGAAGGGAAAAGTCGGGGTGCTGACGGTTGCCCCCGGTCAGGGACTGGCGGAAATGATGCACAAGATGGGGGCTGCGGGTATCATCAGCGGCGGTCAGAGCATGAATCCTTCCGTGGAGGATTTTGTGAATATTATCAATCTGGGGGAATACGACGAATACATTATTCTCCCCAACAACAAAAATATTGTGCTGGCGGCGGAGCAGGTACGCAAACTTTTGGGTGCGGGCAAGGTCAACTATGTGAACACCACTAATGTGGCCCAGGGTTTGGCGGCCCTTTTGCACTTTGATCCGGAACGGACGGCGGAGGAGAACCGGGCGGTAATGTCCAAAGGTGCCCGGGATGCGGTGGGGGGCAGTGTTACCGTTGCAGTCCGTGACAGCGTGGTGAACGGTATTAAGGTCTGCAAGGGTGATTATCTGGGCCTGATTAATGACAAGATTGTTTGCACTGGTGGCAGCATCAGGGAGGTACTGGCCAGGATGTTGACGGGCAAGGACTATGAACTTATTACCATGTATTACGGTGACCGGTTGCAGGAGAAGGAGGCTGGTGAACTGGCTGAATGCATTGAAGGTTTGGGCGATTTTGAAGTGGAATGTTTCTTTGGGGGTCAGCCCAATTATCCTCTGATTCTCAGTATGGAATAAAATAATCTATGCGGTTTTCCATCTTCATAGCAACAGTGGATTTGTTGCTTACGGTTATTACTATATTTTACTACAGGTATGTGTTCAAAGGTTTCAGGGGCGGGTTATACACATCTCTGTATCTGATTCTCAGTTTTAACATTGTATTGAATAGCATGCTGTCGGATGCCTATCCATTGGGATTTTTACGTGCGGAAGCGTATCTTTCCGGGTTGTGGTTGGGCATCCTGTTTTATTCCCTCATTATTGCAGTATTGCATATTTTTATCGGTGGCGTCTGTTGGGGTTTTGGTCTGAATCTGCGGCACAAGGCGGTTGCCCTGGCAATGATGTTTGTCTTTGGGGGTATCTATTTTTACGGCTGCTGGAATGCTTTTCAACCGGTAATCCGGCATGAGGGGATTGTTACATCCAAATTGGAACAGGGCACTCGTTTGCGTATTGCTATGGTGAGTGATGTGCATTTGGGCAGATTGTTGGGCAGGAATTTTGCCAAGGGCGTGGTGGAACTGATAAACAGGCAAAATCCGGATGTGGTCATCATTGCCGGGGATTTGGCGGATGGAAAACTTAACCAGATCGTCAGGGGCAATGCTCTGGAGCCCTTCGATTGGTTGGATGTACCTCATGGAGTATATATGGTTTTCGGAAACCATGATTATTTTGACAATCCTGCCAAATGGCAGCGACTGCTGAAACTGCACAAAATCAAAGTACTGCAAAGCAGAAGCGTTCCTATTTTGAACAGTGCGGTGAAACTTACGGGACTGATTGATTTCAGCAGGGACAGCGGTACTGACGGGCTTCGCCAATTGGCGACGGGGAATGAGCATGTTTACAGTATTTTAGTTGACCACCAGCCAAAACGGCTTCCGGCGGCGGAGGAGGAAAAGTATGACCTTTACCTTTCCGGTCATACCCATGTGGGGCAGATTTTCCCAAACAGATTGATAACATACTTTATGTATGATATTGACTACGGCAGGCGGAAATATGGCAATATGACGGTGATAGTGTCGTCAGGAATCGGTTTCTGGGGACCGCCTTCCCGGTCTTTTACAGCCCCTGAAGTGGTTGTCATCGACATTGAAGGAAACGGCAGCAAGGAGAATCAGCCGGAAAACAAGCTATAAGACATAAAAAAGGACGGGTCAGCAAAAGATGCGGATCCGTCCTTTTCAGTTGTTATATTCGGCACTATACTATCAGTAGCCGTTGTAGAAGGAGGGTTTGACCGCTTTGGCCTTCACCTTGTTCCAGGCCTCCTCCACTGCCTTGTAGGCCGCATCGCGGGCGGCTTTGGGACTGCTTTGACGGCCTTCAACCAAAACAATGGGGGTGCCGGTATTTTTGCCGCTTTCGGCCACACGTCCGTTGGCAACGATATCATCAAAAACCGCCACAACGCAACCGGTATCCTGGGCGATAAGGTCATGAATCTGGGCCATTTGGATTTCCGCATCCCCCCTGCCGTCACGGATGATAAGCTTGGCCTTCAGTTTTTTGACCGCATCCTTGGCACCTTCCACCATGGCCTTGGTGATATCGGTTTGTTGCAGATAGCTGAACCCCACTAACACAGGGCGACGGTCGTTGACAATGGCCTCAGCACTATATGTCACACCGCAGAGCATTGCGGCACAGAGAATTGCAAACAATTTTTTGAACATGGTTCTATCCTCCCAAAATTTATTGCAAATATTATAGCATAATTATCGGAAGTTTGCTACAATACGTTCATGATTTTCGATACACATATGCATTGCCAAAGAAGTTGTGACAGCAAGATGTCTTTGGCGGAGGCGGTGGCAACCGCAGCAAAACAGAATATTGGGATATGTGTCACGGAGCACTGGGACTATGACTACCCCACCTTTCCCCAGGCCTTCCACTTCAACGTGGAGGAATACGCCAAAGATATGCAGGCAATCCGCAGTGACAGGGTACTGATGGGGATTGAAATCGGCATGATGCCCCACCTGGTGGAAAAAAATACCGCCCTGGCCCGCAGGGCTGATTTTGACTATATCCTTTGCAGCATCCATTGTGTGCAGGGTTTCGACATTTATGCCCAGGACTACTACGTGGGCAGGGACAAGAAAAAATCCACTGAGGATTATTTGCAGGATATGATTACCTGCCTGAACAACCATGTGGAGATTGATGCCCTGGGGCATATTGACTATATTGCCCGCTACTGGCCCTGGAAGGGGGAACAGGGGGCCTTTACTTTGAAAGACGCTCCTGACCTTTTTGACGAGGTGTTCCGTATTCTGGTGGAACGGGATATTCCCATGGAAATCAACACCCGTCGGCTGTCTTTGCCCAGCGTGGCGGAGGAGTTGAAGGCCGTCTACAGCCGTTACAGGGAATGCGGTGGCAGGTACGTGACCTTGGGCAGCGATGCCCACTATACCACTGCCATCGGTGGTAACATCCATCAGGCGGCGGAACTGGCCCGGAATTGGGGTTTGGTTCCGGTTTACTACAAACAGCGCCGCAGGGAACTGATGCAATTATAATTATGCGGAACATTAAATTGGTGGTGGCCTATGTGGGCACTGCATACCACGGCTTTCAGAAGCAGCCCGGCGGCGGCACCGTTCAGGATGTATTGGAAGAATTCTTGACACGGGTCTGCGGCGAACCTGTCCGGCTGGTGGGCAGCGGTCGTACGGATGCAGGGGTTCATGCCAAAGGGCAGGTTGTCTCTTTCAGAACCAATGGCAGCATTCCGGCGGTAAACATCCCCCGGGCAGCACTGGGATTGCTGCCCACGGATATTGCTGTCCTTAAGGCGGAAGAGGCAGGTGAGGATTTTCATGCCCGTTTTAGCGCCAAAAGCAAGGAATATAGCTATGTGATTGCCAATACTTCCGGTCCGGATCCCTTCCTGTGGGACAGACGGTGGTTCATCGGGGAAAAACTGGACCTGAAACTGATGGAACGGGCGGCAGAAAAGCTCTTGGGAAAGCATGATTTTGTCAATTTCTGCAGTTCCGGTTCCGAAGTGACCGGAACAGAACGCACCGTCACCAAAGTGGAGCTTTACCGGCATGGGGATGAAATCACTTTTGTTATCGGTGCGGACGGCTTCCTTTACCACATGGTGAGAAATATTGTTTGGGCCCTGGTACAGGTGGGAACCGGACGTTGGGATTTGAACAGATTTATCAATTGCGTAGACAACCCCGGCGTGGAAATTGCTTTAGAACCGGCACCGGCAGGGGGGCTTTATTTGGAAAAGGTAAATTATTGATTCCTCCAAAGTAATAAAAAAAACACTTGCAAAAACTAAGGTAATTGTATATAATATCCCTTGTCTTTTGAAAGACACTCCGGGATAGTGTAATGGTAGCACAAGTGACTCTGGATCATTTGGTCTGGGTTCGAGTCCTGGTCCCGGAGCCATAATGGCGCTATGGTCAAGCGGCTAAGACGTCGCCCTCTCAAGGCGAAATCAGGGGTTCGATTCCCCTTAGCGCTACCAAAAAACACAAAGCCGCACCTCTTGGTACGGCCATCAATTTTCCCATACTCAGTGAAATGAGCCCAGTTCCCCAGTGAAATGAGTTCATTTCACCAAGTATGGATTTTTTTACGTGTTTTGCCATTTCTCATACCGAAAGTTAAAGTTCGGAATCTTAAAGGGATTGCACCTAAACGAAACATTGTTTTGTAGTGTTGTGGGTTGACTTTTATTGACAGTCGTAGAACAAAATAGATTTTTTGGCGAGTGTGGAGATTATAAAACTGTGACAAAGGGATTAGGCCTCGGGCGTTGGGTCATAGGCATTAGAGAATAGATAATAGGGGTGGAATCGTTCCCATATTAAGAGTACTGAAAACTTTAGCTGTTACAAAAAGTAAAAGGGGCTGTGTTTTTTTACAGCCCCTTTTTGCGTTGAAAGTATTACTCTTTCACTATTATGCTTAGGAAGGCCCTGACTACGTCGGGGTCAAAGAGGGTTCCCATTTTGTTCTGCAGTTCTTTGGCCGCTTGTTCTTTGTCCCCGGAGTATTTGGATACGGCCGGGTTCAGAAACCGGTCGTAATGGTTGGCTACCGCTATGATTCTGGCACCGATGGGGATGTTTGCGCCTTTCAAATGTTTGGGATAGCCGCTGCCGTCCCAGCATTCGTGGTGGCTGCGGATGATGCTGATAATGTTGCCGAATTCCGGAAGATTTTCCAGCATGGCCGCTCCGGCAACCGCATGCCGCTTGTACTGGGCGTTTTCCCGCAGGGAAAGATAGGGGAATTTATCCAGTATCAAATTGGGAACTGCCAGCATACCGATGTCGTGCATCAGGGCGCTCATTTTGATGCAACCGATTTCTTTGGTGTTCATGCCCAGTTTTGCCGCAATGCCGGTGGCATAGTTGGCCACTTGGCAACTGTGGGTGTATATTTCTTTGTTTTTAGTTTCCAGGAGTTTCAAGTAGAAACCACATACTTCACGTGTGTGGTTCTCAATGAAAAAGTCCAAACTCTGGGGAATGTTGATCATAGAATAAGCCTCTTGTCAATTTAGTGAAGAGATTGTACCAAAAAACTAGCTCAAGGGCAAGTGAAAAAAGGAAAACTTGTTAAATGAAATATATCTTGCGTCCGGTACTGTTTTTTTATATAATTAATGACGAATTTAGGTCTGTGGTTGCAAGTCGATGCCAGCTGCGGGCAAAACGATCCACGTAAGCAAACCAAGGGTTTGTGAGCATGGCGCAGTGTAGATGTCAGTCCTGCCCCGGCTTTGGGGCCGGGAGAGGTAGAGTAGTGGGGAGCGGATTGCTTAGGAGCGAAATATCCGGCAGGCGGGTGTGGGGGCAAAAACCAGGTCAGCTAAATTCGCCGGAAACCGTTGCGGACCTTGTTCGGGACGGTTTCTTTTTGTGAAGTTTTTTGCCTTACTCCTTGACAGTGTGCATAATCAAGCATATAATTTACATATATTTGCAGGATTGTGGATAAAATTTGAAAGGAGATTGTTTGTCATGAAAAAATTTTTTGCTATGGCCTTCGCTTTGATGATGGCTGTGGGTACCACCTGTATGGCGGCCCAAAAAGTACTGAAGGTGGCTTGCGAGCCCACTTTTGCCCCCTTTGAGTTTACTAATGAAAAGGGTGAATTTGTTGGTTTTGATGTGGATTTGATTAGGGCTGTGGGTGAGAAGATCGGTTATAAGGTCGAAATTCAGAACATCGGTTTTGATGCCCTGATTCCTTCCGTGCAGACCAAGATTATTGATTGTGCCATTTCTGGTATGACCATTACTGAAGCCCGCAGCAAGGTGGTTGCCTTCTCTGATTCCTACTATACTGCAGGTCTTAGGGTAATGGTTATGGAGAATAATGACAAGATTAAATCCTATGCGGATTTGAACGGCAAGAAGATTGCCTGCCAGATCGGCACCACCGGTGAGAACAAGTCCCGTCAGGTTCCCGGTGCCACTGTGACTGCGTTCAACACCAATACTGAGGCGTCTATGGAGTTGGTGGCCGGCGGTGTTGATGCGGTTATCAATGATGCCCCTGTTGTTGCTTTCTTCCTGAAGACCCCTGCCGGCAAGGATTGCAAGGCGGTTGGCGAGGTTCTGGAAGCGGAGGAATATGGCATCGCTTTCAACAAAGAGAATGTCAAATTGGTTAAGGCCGTGAACAAGGCCCTGGCTGCTATGAAGAAGGACGGTACCTACGACAAGATTTATGCCAAATGGTTTAACTGATAGTTGCTTTTGAGGCATGGTCCCCGCGGCTGCTGCTGCGGGGATTTCTTTATAGGAGATAATTATGGATTTTGAACTTATAAAACAGTCGATACCGGTGCTGTTGCAGGGCTGCGTAGTGACGATGCAGATTACTGCTATGGCAGTGTTTTTCGGTTTTTTGATTGGCGGGATTGCCAGTATCGCCCGTTTGTGCAGTGTTCGGGTATTGCAGATTTTGGCCAAGTGCTACATTGATTGTATCAGGGGGACACCGCTTCTTGTGCAGATTTTTATCGTGTATTTCGCCATGCCGGCCCTGACGGGGATCCGTTTTGACAAGTTTTCCGCTGCGGTTATTGCCTGTTCCGTGAACAGCGGTGCCTATGTGGCGGAAATTTGCCGTGCCGGGATTCAGAGCATTGATGTGGGGCAGATGGAGGCGGGCCGTTCCCTGGGGCTTTCCTGGTGGCAGACCATGCGGCATATTATTTTGCCCCAGGCCTTCAAGCGGATTATTCCTCCTTTGGGAAATGAGTTCATTGCCATGCTGAAGGATTCTTCCTTGGTGTCCGTTATCGGTTTTCAGGAGCTTACCCGTTCCGGCCAGTTGATTATTGCCAGGACATATGCTTCTTTGGAGATTTGGACCTGTGTTGCAGCCATGTATCTGGTTATGGTTTTAGGTGTGGCACGGTTGGTGAATATGCTGGAAAAGAGGTATAAGACCGATGGAAAATAATGTGATGATCAAGATAGAGAATTTGCATAAATATTTTGGCGATTTGCATGTTTTGAGGGGCGTGAATCTGGAAGTGCAGGAGGGGGAAGTGGTGGTTGTCATTGGTCCCAGTGGCGGCGGCAAATCAACTTTGCTCCGTTGTGTGAATTTCCTTGAGGATCCCACCAGCGGCAGCATTACCATTGACGGGGAGAAGGTTACCCATTCCAATCATCCCAAGATTAACGAGATTCGCAGGGAGGTGGGGATGGTGTTCCAGCGTTTCAATTTGTTTCCCCATATGACGGTGTTGCAGAATCTGATGCTGGCTCCCATGAAGGTGCGGGGTATTGACAGCAAGCAAGCCAGGGAGACGGCCATGAAGTATTTGACCAAGGTGGGGCTGGCGGAGAAGGCCGATGCCTATCCTGAGATGCTCAGCGGCGGTCAGCAGCAGCGGGTGGCCATTGCCCGTTCCCTGTGCATGAAACCCAAAGCGTTGCTTTTTGACGAGCCCACCAGTGCCTTGGACCCGGAGATGATTAATGAGGTTTTGGATGTTATGAAGGGCTTGGCCGGTGAGGGCATGACCATGATGGTGGTGACCCATGAGATGGGGTTTGCCAGGGAGATGGCGGACCGGGTGCTGTTCATTGACGGGGGCAACATTCAGGAAGAAGGTGAACCGAATGCTATGTTTGACCATCCGCAAACGGAAAGGTTGCAATCCTTTTTGGCAAAAATTTTGTGAGGCGGGTTATGAAGAAGGTTTTCGATATTAATCCTTTGACGGATGTGATGCAGCGGTTGCGGGAGCCGGGGGGCTGTCCCTGGGACCGGGAGCAGGACCACAGGAGCATCCGCCAGAATTTTATTGAGGAAGTTTATGAGTATCTTGAAGCGGTGGACGATGGGGATTTTGCCGGTATGCGGGAGGAACTGGGAGATGTTCTGATGCAGGTGGTGTTCCATTGCCGTATGGCTCAGGAAGCAGGCAGGTTTGATTTGCAGGACGTGATTGATGAGGTGGTGTCCAAGCTTATCCGCCGGCATCCCCACGTGTATGGTACGGTGGAGGTGGATGGTAGCGCCCAAGTGCTGAAGAACTGGGATGCCATCAAAAAGACGGAGAAGCAGGACCGGCATTCTGTGCTGGACGGGGTTACCAGGGATCTGCCGGGTCTTTTGCGGGCTCACAAGCTGCAGCACAAGGCGGCGAAGGTGGGGTTCGATTGGGACAGGCCGGAAGATTGTTGGCAGAAAATTTTGGAAGAGATGCAGGAAGTTCAGCAGGCCCGTCAGCAGGGGATGCAGGAGCATTTGGAGGAGGAAATCGGCGATTTGTTGTTTGCGGTGGTGAATTATGCCCGTCAGGTGGGGGTGAACAGTGAAGTGGCCATAAACAGGACAAACAACAAATTCCTGCGGCGGTTCGGGTATGTGGAGGGAAAGGTCAATGCCTCCGGCAAAAATTGGGAGGACTACAAGTTGGAAGAATTGGACAATTTTTGGAATGAGGCAAAAAGGCAGGGGTTGTGAACGGATAGAAAAAGTAGCATAAATGCTGGACAAAAGGGAATTTTGTGTTACAATATCTCATAGAAGTGCAGTGGAAGTGTGGTTTCGAATATCACAGGGCTGCATAGTGTTAAAGTAATGAGGAGGGTTTTATGAACAAGACAGAATTGGTTGCGGAAGTTGCAGAAAGAGTCGGTTTGACTAAGAAGGCGGCCGAGGATGCAGTTAATGCATTCATCGATACAGTGATTAGTACTGTGGCCAGCAAGAAGGACAACAAAGTGCAATTGATTGGTTTCGGTACTTTCGAGGGGAAGGAAAGAGGAGAGCGTAGCGGCAAGGCGCCTGGCAGTGAAGTGGAATATCATGTTCCTGCTACTGTGGTGCCGGTGTTTAAAGCCGGTAAGGCCTTTAAGGATGCCGTTGCAGCGAGCCGCAAGCCTGCAAAGAGCAAGAAAAAATCTGCTTCTAAGAAAAAATAATTTTAAGAATTTTGCACCCGGTCGGGTTCAGGCCGGGTGCATTTTCTTCTTAGGGAGATGAACATGAGTTTTGATATGAGATATAATAATCGCAAAAGAATGAAACTGGAAATGAAATGGGCACTTTATGTTATAGGGTTTGTGGGATTTTTGTGTGCCGGAATGGTGGCCCGTCAAGCATATTGGTATTGCTGCCTGAAGGGTGATTTGCGTGAAACGGGGAATAGGGTGGAGCTTTTGAAGCAGCAGAAGGAAAAATTGTCGGATGAAAAGAACGCATTGGAAAGGTTGGACTATGTGGAAAAAGTCGCCAGGGACAAATACAATATGGTGAAAAAAAACGAAGTGCCGGTATTTGTGGTGGAGGGGGAAAGGAAATAATTTATATATTTTTAGTTTGCATATTTTCTGTACAGATGTTAAAATGCTCCCATCCCAATTTCTGTTGGTCAGGTGGAGGTTTGACTGATAGGCGTTTCGGACGTCTATTTTTGTTTTATGGACAGATTTGTTGCTGCGTTGAGAAAATGTCTGCACCCAGGCAAATATGTGATAGCTTTTTCCGGTGGCGCCGATAGTACTGCCCTGGCTTTAGCAGCGGTGGAACTGCATAAGTCGGATGCATACCATGATTTTGTGGCAGTGCATGTGGAACACGGGCTCAGGGGGGATGAGGGGCTGAGGGATATGGAGTTTGCCAAAAGGTTCTGTCAGGACCGTGCTTTATCGTGTCAGGTGAAACGGGTGGATGTGCCTGCCAGAGTACGCCTTACCGGGGACAGTGTGGAGAAGGCGGCCCGTGACCTGCGTTACCGGGCTTTGCTGGATGTGGCAATTTCTGAAGGTGCAAAAAAGATTATTACGGCCCATCATGCCAATGATCAGGCGGAGACCCTGCTGTTACATTTGGTCAGGGGCAGTGGCCTTAAGGGGCTGGGGGGGATGCAAAGGGAAACTCCGCTTGTACTCAGGCCTTTTTTGGATTTTTCTAAACAGGAACTGGTGGAGTACTGCCGGTCCTTGGGAGCGGCTTGGGTTGAGGACGGCAGCAACAATGATATTGATTATAGTCGGAACTATTTGCGGCGGGAAGTAATGCCCCTGTTGCTGAAGTTGAATCCCATGGTGGTGCAGAATCTTTGCCAGACGGCCAAAACCTTACAGGAAGATGAGACCGTTTTGAATGAAGTGGCGGAAAAAGTTTTACAGCAAAGGGTCGTCGGCGATGAGCTTGCCACCGAAGATTGGGTTGTTATGCCGGTGGCAGTACGGAAGCGGGTTATCAAACTGTGGCTAATGAAGTACAGGGTTGAGCCCAGTTGGACACATATTTCCAATTTGGACAGGTTGATTACTAACGGCACGTCTAATAAGGAGTTGGCCCTGCCGGGGGTGACGGTAAGGTACGCATACCGAAAAATTGTTATCAGTCGGAATGCACAGCATATCCGGCATTAAGGAGGATGGGATGTACACGGATAAGATTAAAAAGGTACTCTTCAGTGAGGAGGAGATCAGAAAAAGAGTTGCCGAGCTGGGCAAACAAATCACGGAGGATTACAAAGGCAAGGATTTGGTGTTGGTGTGTCTGTTGAAAGGCGCTGCCTGGTTTTGTGCGGATTTGAGCCGTGCCATTGATTTGCCCTGCCAAATTGATTTTATGGTGGTTTCCAGTTATGGTGATGGTACGGAGACATCCGGCAATGTGAAGGTGCGCTTGGACGTGTCCTGCGATTTGCGGGGCAAAGATGTGTTGCTTCTTGACGATATAGTGGATAGCGGTGTGACCTTGGGGGCGATTTCCGCTATGCTGAAGGAGCATTCCCCCGCCAGCATCAGAACTATTGCCCTGTGCGACAAGGAGGAACGGCGCATCAACGGATTCAAGTGCGATTATGTGGGATTTGTGATTCCGGATGAGTTTATAGTCGGTTATGGTCTTGATTTTGCCCAGGACTATCGGAATTTGCCCTTTATTGGTGTGTTGAAGAGTAGCGCTTACGAGAAAAAATAGTTTTGGGAGGAAAATTTGAACAGATTTATACGTAATGTACTGTTCTACCTGGTGGTAGCAGTTGTGGCCATGTGGATGTTTGATTACTATGCGGTAAACAAAACCACTATGGTGCAAAAGAAGAATGAGATTAATTACACTGCTTTTGTGCAGGAGGTGGATGCGGGCCGGGTGGCCAGCGTAGTGATTCTTGATAATAGTATTACCGGCAAGACCTCCGACGGTCAGGAGTTCGTTGTTTTGGTGCCTCCTTACGACAGGAATATCATTCAAAGGTTGGAGGACAATAAGGTCGATATTACGATTGACAAGGAGCCCCAAAGCCCCTGGTGGCTCAATATTTTGACCAGCATTTTGCCCATGTTGCTGATTGTAGGACTGTGGTTTTTTATGATGAACGGGGAAGGTCCCGGTGGCAACAGGAATCCTTTTAATTTCGGTAAGGCCAAGGTGAGAAAAGCACCCGGCAAGGTAGAAAAGGTGACTTTCGGGGATGTGGCCGGGGCAGATGAGGCCAAACAGGAACTGCAGGAAGTGGTGGAGTTTTTGAAGGACTCCAAGAAGTACAACGAGGTGGGGGCCAAGATTCCCAAAGGGGTACTGCTTTATGGGCCTCCCGGAACCGGCAAGACCTTGCTGGCCAAGGCGGTGGCTGGGGAAGCGGGGGTACCATTCTTCAGCATCAGCGGTTCTGATTTTGTGGAGATGTTTGTAGGCGTGGGAGCCAGCCGGGTACGTAGTCTTTTCGGTATGGCCAAAAAGAATGCCCCCTGCATAATTTTTATTGACGAAATTGATGCGGTGGGCCGTCAGCGTGGCACCGGTCTGGGTGGTGGACATGACGAAAGGGAGCAGACCTTGAACCAGTTGCTGGTGGAGATGGACGGTTTTGCCGGGAACAGCGGCATCATTATGATTGCCGCCACCAACCGGCCGGATGTCCTTGACCCGGCACTTTTGCGGCCCGGACGTTTTGACCGCCAAATTGTGGTGGATCGTCCGGATATTAAAGGGCGTGAGGCCATTTTGAAGGTGCATACGAAGGGAAAACCTGTGGGCGAGGATGTGAAGTTGGATATTATCGCAGCCCGTACCCCCGGATTCACCGGTGCGGATTTGAGCAATTTGGTCAATGAAGCGGCCCTCATGACTGCCCGAAAGAGCAAAAAGATTATCAATATGCCGGAGATGGAAGAGGCGGCGGAGCGGGTTATCATGGGACCGGAACGGAAGAGCCGTGTAATCAGTGATAAGGAAAAACTGCTTACCGCATATCATGAGGGCGGTCATACTGTGCTGGGTATGCTTCTGCCCCATACGGACCCTGTGCACAAGGTTACTATTATCCCCAGAGGCAGGGCCGGCGGTTACACTTTGAGTTTGCCAACGGAAGATAAATATTACGCTACCAAGAGTGAGATGTTGGATGAATTGAAGGTGCTTTTGGCGGGCCGGGTGGCGGAAGAGCTGGTGCTGAAAGAAATTTCCAGCGGTGCTTCCAACGATTTGCAGCGGGCTACCCAGCTGGCACACCAGATGGTTTGCACTTACGGTATGAGTGACAAACTTGGGCCTGTAACCTACGGACGTGGGGAAAGCCAGGTATTCCTGGGCCGTGACTATACCCGTGACAAGGAATATTCCGAGAAAGTGGCGGCGGAGATTGACCAGGAAGTGCGTCACATTATGAATGAGGCCTATGATGAGACAAAGAAACTTTTGAGTGAGAATATTCATAAATTGCATTCCTTGGCGGCAGGCCTTTTGGAGCATGAAACTTTGGAGCGGGATCAAATTGAGGGTTATATGGAGTACGCCACCGTTGTTAAGCTGATAAAAGAGACATCGGCAGCAGCGAAGGACAATGGAGAAGTGGAGACGGATGAAACAGAAGAAACTGTCAGCGGAACTGATCAACTTGCACCTGAAGACCAAGTATCTGGGGAGGAATCTTTGCCTTGAGGCCAGCGTCCCTTCCACGAATGAAATAGCCAAACAACTTGCCCGTCAAAACGTCCCCCAGGGACTTTTGGTGGTGGCGGAGGAACAGACCGGCGGCAAAGGTAGGATTGGCCGGGGCTGGTCCTCACCGAAGGGCAGGGGACTTTGGTTCAGTGTGGTTTTGAGGCCGAAGTTCCCGCCGGAAGAGGCACCCAAATGTACCTTGATGGCGGCGGTGGCCGTGGCGGATGCCATTAACTGTTGTGGTGGCATAACCGCTAAAATTAAATGGCCTAACGATATTCTTTTTGAAGGGAAAAAGATGGTTGGCATTCTTTCGGAGATGGGTGCGGAGTACGGCAAACTGAACTATGTGGTTATTGGCATTGGAATTGATACCCATGTGGAGCAGGAGGATTTGCCGGAAGATGTGAAGTCCATTGCGGTTTCGCTGCACCGGGTGGTCACAAGGAATTTCACCAGGGAGGAATTGCTGGCCGGGATTATGAACAATCTGGAGGACCTTTGTCAGGAAGCGGAGGAGCGAGGTTTTGACGGGATTTTTGACCGGTGGCGAAATCTTAGTTGCACCCTTCATGAGAGGGTTAAAGTGATTGCCCAGGATGAAACCTATCCTGGTACGGCATTGGATATCGACCGGGACGGTCACCTTTTGGTACAACGGGATGACGGACGGGTGACGGCGGTTGTGGCTGGGGATGTATCCATCCGTTATGCGGAATAAACCGAGATTGAGGAGTGAAAAATGTTACTTGTAATTGATGTGGGTAATACCAATATTGTTGTGGGTGTGATTGACGACAAGAAGATTCTTACCCATTGGCGTTTTTCAACGGACAGGTCCAAGACAGCCGATGAATTTGGCATGTTGCTCTGCGGGGCTTTTGCCAATAGCGAAATGGAGATGAAGGATATAGATGCCATCATTATCAGCAGTGTGGTGCCACCGGTTACCGTGCCGGTGTGCCATATGTGTGAAAGATATTTTGGCATTGTTCCCATCATGGTAGGTCCCGGCACCAAGAGCGGGATTGCTATTCATTATGATAATCCTAGGGAAGTTGGGGCGGACAGGATTGTGAACGCGGCTGCGGCTATGGAAAAATACGGTCATCTTGGCAAACCTATGATTGTCATTGATTTTGGCACCGCCACCACTTTTGATGCACTTTTGCCCAATGGTGATTACTTGGGCGGTTCCATTGCCCCGGGCATCGGCATCAGCAGTGAGGCCCTTTTCACCAGGGCGGCCAAACTGCCCCGTATCGAACTTCTGAAACCCAGGCGGGTGATTTGTCGCAATACCGTCCGCAGCATGCAGTCCGGCATTATGTACGGTTATGTGGGACTGATGGAAGGCATAGTAGGCAGAATGAAGAAGGAATTGGGTGGGGATGCCTATGTTGTGGCCACCGGCGGATTTGCCAATTCCATGGCGGCGGAATCCAAGGCCATTAATGTGGTGGAGCCTTTTTTGACTTTGGACGGATTGCGGATTCTTTATGAAAAAAATGTACCCCAATGCGTTTAGGAAACATTGAACTGCCCGTTCCCGTTTTTTTGGCGCCCATGGCCGGTGTTACGGATATGCCTTTCCGGGTGCTTTGTCGGAGGATGGGATGCGGCATGACTGTTTCCGAAATGGTGAGCAGTCAGGGAATAAAATATCGTAACGAAAAAACTATGAAGATGTTGCAGTTGGATGTTTTTGAGCATCCGACTGCAATTCAACTTTTTGGCAATAACCCCGAGGATTTGGCGGCGGCAGCCAAGGTGGTGGAGGAAATCGGGGCGGATAGTGTGGATTTCAATATGGGTTGCCCGGTGCAGAAAATAGTTGCCAATGGGGAGGGCAGTGCCCTGATGAAAACCCCAGGATTGGCTTATGACATTCTTTCCGCCATGGTGAAGGCGGTGCGGATTCCCGTGACGGTAAAAATGCGTATCGGCTGGGATGAAGACCATTTGAACGGTGTGGAATGTGCCAGGGCGGCGGAAGCCGCCGGAGTTAGTGCCATTGCTGTTCACGGCCGTACCAGGGTACAGTTCTACGAAGGCAGGGCGGATTGGGGGAGAATCGCTGAAATAAAGGCGGCGGTAGGAATACCGGTCATTGGCAACGGTGATATTTTCTCTTTGGCTGACGCCCAAAGGATGCTGGCTGAAACCGGTGCGGACGGAATCATGGTGGGCCGCGGTGCGGACGGCAATCCCTGGATTTTCAGGGAATTGGCGGCTTATTTCCGTGGGGAAAAAATCTCACAGCCCCCAAGTTATGATGAACGGCTGGATTTGGCCTTGGAGCATTTGGATATGCTGGTTGATTACAAGGGTGAGGCCACGGCGGTTAAGGAGTTCCGGCGGCATATCGGTTCTTATATCAAGGGTTTCCCCGGTGCGGCGGCTCAAAGGGCCCGTTTTTATCCCATCACCTCTCGGACGAATTTTGTGGAGGAAGTGGAACGATACAGGGACTATGTGGTCGGATGTGAGGTGTAAAGCGTAGAGATGGAAAAAGTTCCTTCGATTCGGAGGAACTTTTTTGTTGATTTCATAAAATTGTGCTATAATATTTTTAATTGTACATGCATAACTTGCCGTAGAGGCAGGATGGAAGGAGGGAATATGAGTTTTATCAGTGAAGTTTATGCACGGGAGATTTTAGATAGCCGTGGCAATCCCACCGTGGAAGTGGAAGTTGTGTTGGAGGACGGCACATTGGGTCGAGCCGCTGTTCCCAGCGGTGCTTCAACCGGCGTTCATGAAGCAGTTGAGCTACGTGATGGCGACAAAAAACGTTACTTGGGAAAGGGCGTTATGAATGCCGTGGATAATGTTAATGACGTTATTGCCGAGTCCCTCATAGGTTTGGATGCTTTGCGTCAGACCGAAATTGATGAGATGCTTTGCCGTCTGGACGGCACTCCCAACAAAGGCAAACTGGGGGCCAACGCCATTCTTGGCGTATCTATGGCTGTGGCCAAGGCGGCGGCCGCATACTGTGGCTTGCCTCTCTATCAATATTTGGGCGGTGTGGCAGCCAAGGAGTTACCTGTGCCTATGATGAACATTTTGAACGGCGGGCAGCATGCTGATAATAATGTGGATATTCAGGAGTTTATGGTTATGCCCGTGGGGGCTAAGAACTTCGCTGAATGCCTGCGGATGAATGTGGAAGTTTATCATAATTTGAAGGCCATTTTGAAGGAAAAGGGTTTGGGTACTGCTTTGGGTGACGAGGGCGGTTTTGCCCCCAACCTTGCTTCTAATGAAGAGGCCTTGAAGGTGATTGTGGAGGCAATTAAGGCAGCAGGTTACGAACCGGGCAAGGATGTGGTTCTGGCATTGGATGTGGCAGCCAGCGAAATGTATGAGGAAGGTAAATATAACCTGATGGGCGAAGGTGTGAAGAAGACCGCTGCTGAAATGGTGGAATATTATGAAATGCTGATTGAAAAATATCCCATCGTTTCTATCGAGGACGGTTTGGCGGAGGACGATTGGAAGGGCTGGCAAATGCTCACCGAAAAATTGGGTAAGAAAGTGCAATTGGTGGGTGATGACTTGTTTGTTACTAATGTGGAACGTTTGGCGGAGGGCATCAAGAAAGGCGTGGCCAACTCCATTCTGATTAAGGTAAACCAAATCGGTACTTTGACCGAGACCTTCAATGCCATCGAAATGGCAAAACGGGCCGGCTATACCTGTGTAATCAGTCATCGTAGTGGTGAGACCGAGGATACCACTTTGGCGGATATTGCAGTGGCAGTGAATGCGGGTCAGATTAAGACCGGCGCCCCTGCCCGTACCGACCGTGTGGCCAAGTATAACCAGTTGTTGAGAATTGAGGAAGACCTTGGTCCTTCGGCAAAATATAACGGCATGGAAGTGTTCTATAATTTGAAATAAGGTCTGTTGAACAAGTCA
>JAZLMD010000025.1:0-2285 GCA_045598465.1 Acidaminococcaceae bacterium
AATCAGGTCGGGGCTGAAGGTTTCCTTGCCGCTGAAGGGGACAATGGCAACGGCTATATTTTGTTCCGCCCAGGCAATGGCGCTGAGTTTGGTGGTGGTGACGGACAGTATTCTTGGGGAAAGGCGGCTGTCCTGACAGACGGAGGTGAAGAGTTCCGCACAACCCCGGGACAGGCAGAGGGGCAAATCTTCCAAATCCTGCAGCGACAGGTCTTTGCGGTTGCTGAGGAAGGGGCTGTTTTTGTGGATGAGGGCCACCAAATGTTCTCTGGCCCGGTTGATGGATTCAAAGCGGAAACTTTGTTTCAGGGGGCCGTTGGTGACGCCAATCTCCGTAATGCCCCCCAGCAGTTGTTCCAGTTGCTCGTCAGGGGAGACCTCGTAAAGTTCGTAGTTGATGCCCGGGTTCTTTTTGGCGAAGCCGGAGAGATAGGTTTTGATAAAGGAAATGCTCATGGAGGGGGAAAGGGAGATTCTTAGGGTGCCGCTGAAGCCGGCGTTAGCGTCGGCTATTTCTTTTTTTGCATCGGATTCCACACTGCAGATGAAGCGGGCCTTGTTATAGAGAATGGTGCCCGCCTCGGTGAGGGAGAGGGAGTGGCCCCCCCGCTTCATTTGCAGCAGGGGTGTACCGAAATGTTTAGTCAGGATTTTCAGTTGGTTGGAAAGGGCCGGCTGGACAATGGAGAGCCGCTTGGCCGCCGCACTGAGGGAGCCGCTTTCTACGATGGTTACAAAATTTCTGTAGTATTCTATATCCATAATTCTCCTCCTGTCAGAAGATGTGGGCGGAAATGATACCCCGCATCGGGCGGGTTGATATTTCGCTACAATTATATTACCGGAGGGGATAATTTGCAAGACATATAACAGTTGATGATATGTTGTTGTAAAAGTGATATTTTACGAAAGGGGGAGCATAATGTATAATATTTGCAAATTCAGGAAGGAGATGATTCTCGTATGTTAGATAAAGACCGTCTGCGTAATCCGGCGCTTTTCGGGAAAGTTGTCAGTGCGGATGAGGCGGCGAATTTGATTCAGGACGGGATGAACGTGGGGGTCAGCGGGTTTACCCCCAGCGGCTATCCCAAGATGACCACCATTGCCCTGGCCAAGCAGATTAAGGCGGGGAAGAAGTGCCGTATCAATCTTTGGACCGGCGCCAGCGTGGGCCCGGAGATTGAAGAGGAATTGGCGGCGGTGGACGGCATCGCCAGCCGTCAGCCCTATTATGCGGCTTCCAACAAATCTATGCGGAAGGGCATCAATGGGGGCACCATCAACTATATTGACCAGCATTTGAGCCATTTTGCCCAACAGATTGATTACGGGTTCCATGGTGACGTGGATGTGGCCATTGTGGAAGTTATTGCCATTACTCCGGAGGGGAACCTGATTCTTTGCAGCGGGGTGGGCAATACCCCCATGTTGGTTAAGCATGCCAAACATATTATTGTTGAGGTGAATACGGCGGTGCCTTTGAGTTTGGAAGGCATGCATGATATTTATATTTGCGACAAGCCCCCCTTCCGCCGGGAGATTCCCATTTATCATGCGGGGGACCGGTGCGGCAAAACCTATGTGGAATGCGGTTTGGACCGGATTGAGGCCATTGTGGAGAGCGACATTCTGGACCGGGTGCGGACCTTGAGCGACCCGGATGAGGATGCGGTGAAGATTGCGGAAAATTTGGTGGATTTCCTTGAGACGGAGCAGAAACTGGGGCGGCTTCTCAAGGACAGGATGCTGCCCATGCAGAGCGGCGTTGGGAGCATTGCCAATGCGGTGCTGCTGGGTCTGGCCAAGTCCAAATTTGAAAATTTGGAGATGTATTCCGAAATTTTGCAGGACAGTGTTTTCAAGCTGATTAAGTTGGGCAAGATTGTGAAGGCCTCCGGCTGCGCTTTCACCCCCAGTCCTGCGGTTTGGCAGATGTATAAGGAAGACCCGGAACTTTACAATAAAGCGGTGGTGCTGCGTCCTCTGGATATCAGCAACAGTCCGGAGGTTATCCGCCGTTTGGGTGTCATCAGTATGAATACCCCCATCGAGTTTGATATTTACGGTCAGGCCAACAGCACCCATGTTATGGGCCGCAACATGATGAACGGCATCGGTGGCAGCGGTGACTATATGCGTAACGGTTATATTACCATTTTCAGCACCCCTTCCTGTGCCAAGGGCGGAGCTATCAGCAGTGTGGTGCCCATGGTTACCCACGCTGACCATACGGAGCATGACACCATGGTCTTCATTACGGAGCAGGGTGTGGCGGATATCCG
>JAZLMD010000026.1:0-2333 GCA_045598465.1 Acidaminococcaceae bacterium
CTCTTTCATCAAAAAGCTTTCACAAAAATTTGATTGCAACGTGGAAATACGATTTTTCGGTAGCGATACTATCCCTCAAAGTATTGCTACCGAAAAACCTCATTTTTACAAAAGCAATAAATTTTTCGCTTCGCTCAAAGACATTAGGACTTAGGCCATAGGCATTAGTGAAGTCACTGCGATGCGTACTTATTTCGTTCTTGTCGTCACCCCACCACCGGCCACCGGATAAACCTATCGCCGGTCCCCCGCCCCTTTAGTGGCGGACGAGAGTTCGCACTAAGCTGACTTTCCTGCTCTAATTATAGGACCATCTTACCATCCTTACGCCCTGCGCCTTACGCCTTGCGCCCTTAATTCCCTGACACCTGACACCTGAAACCTATTTCAATCACAGAACCATTCTTCCACAACTTTAAGTTTTTATCTTTTATCTTATCTAAAAAACACCCCCCTACGGCTTTTGCCACAGGGGGAGTTAATCAGTAGCCCAAATCTTCTGCCACTAAGATAACTTTAATTCTGCCCTTAGGGTTGCAACGACGGGTAAGAAGGAACTGGTTACAGATGCTGTCCCCACTGTTACATTTAACACATACTCCGGTGCCGCTGCAGCCACACTTCTTTTGGGGGAAACGCTGCATATTCATGGGTGCAGCTTCGTCCCAGGCCCTTTGCATCGCCTGTTCCCCGTTGGGCCTCACCTTGTTCATGCCGGCTACCACTATAACCTGCTTAGGGCCGTAAATCAGTGCCGCCAGGCGGTTGCCCGTACCGTCAATATTGGCCAGGGTACCGTCCATACCGATGCCGTTGGCACTCATCAGAAAAGTGTCGCTGAGAAGTGCCTCGTGCAATTTGGCTGTTCTTTCTTCAGGAGTTTTGGCCGTGTCCCGGTCAATAACTTTCCGCTCCCTTTTCACCGCCTCGAATACACCGCACTCATCCAAGGTAACACTGCCGCCCCAAGCCACCACATGATCCCGAGGGATGAGGGCCAAAACCTTATCCGGTACCTCTTCCTTACGTTCCACAATCTGGGCTTCAAATCCCTTTGTCTGCAGAACTTCCACCAATTTTTTCCCCCGCTCCAAATACATTTTCTCCCGATTAGTCATAATTTTACCTCCTTAAATTCAGTGTACAGGGAACAGATAACCCTGACACCTAATACCTAAAAGTCACTACGCTCCAATCTTAAGGCATTAGGCCATAGGCCTTAGGGTTTAGTAAAATCAGTATTGTGCGAACTTTTCCTATCCTAATTACAGGAACATCCTGCCATCCTTGCGCCTTACTCCTTACGTTCTGCGCCTTGTCGCCCAAGGCGACATTTATCATATCAATATTACAACTAATACCAACGCCAACATAACCATATAGGCCACAAAATCAGCATTGTGGTAGTGCAGTTCATACATTCTGGTCCTGCCCTCGCCACCCCGGTAACAGCGGGCCTCCATGGCAACGGCCAGTTCCTCCGCCCTGCGGAAGGCACTGACAAAAAGAGGCACCATCAGGGCAAACATATTCATCACCCTACCCCACAGCCCCCCCTTGCTGAAATCCGCTCCCCGGGCGGTTTGGGCCTTCATTATCCTATCCGTTTCCTCCAGCAGAGTGGGGATGAACCTCAAGGCGATGGTCATCATCATGGCAATTTCATGGGAGGGCACCCCTATTTTTTGAAAAGGACGCAGAAGTTTTTCTATGCCGTCCGTCAATACCAAAGGCGAAGTGGTAAAGGTCAGCACACTGCTAAAGAGCAATAGCATAACCAACCGCACCGTCATCTTCAGTCCTTCAGTTAAACCTTCCATGGTGACGGAGAAAATTTTCCATTGCCAAACAATTTCCTGCCCCGGATAGGACAGGGCATGGATAATAAGGGTAATTACCAAAATAAAGATAACCGGCTTCAAGGATTTCAGCACCATCAGCACGGGCAACCGGCTGACAAACAGGATGAAAAATCCGAAGCCCACCACTATGCCGTAGGTCAGAACCGTTTTGGCCAGAAAGAGGGCCACAATGTAAAGAATTGTCCCCAATAGCTTGGTTCTCGGGTCCAGATGATGTACCCAACTATTGCCCGGAAAATACTGCCCCAAAGTAATTTCGCTAAGCATTATTTCCACCCCTTGGCTTTCTTTATTTCTTTGACCAGCATTTGCTCATTTTCCGGCAAATCCAAGGTCATTCCCTTTTCTCTGAGCAAATGATAAAACTCATAAAAATCCGGTTCTTTCAGGCCCAATTGCAGCAGATCCTCCCGATGATTAAGGAAAAATTCCCTGGGCTCACCGTCAAAACAAATCCTGCCCCCGTCCATG
>JAZLMD010000027.1:0-6004 GCA_045598465.1 Acidaminococcaceae bacterium
GTTTTCTGTTCGTGACGGGATTTTGGAGAAGGAGCTGGCGGCACAACTGAAGAAGCAGGGGTTCGGTCCTGTGTTCCGGGGCAGCACCTTGAACGGTCAGTTGAATTTTGTCCGCCGTACCAATTCGGCTTTCTATGCGGCTGCTACGGCGGAGCTTTTCTACAAATTTGCCAAGGCGGTGGAGGACGCACTGCATCAGCGTTCCATCGGAGCGCCGGTTTTTATCTTGAAGGCGGACGGGGGCACATTGCCTTTGGCGGAGGCCACTAAACAGCCGGTGGAGGCAATTTTTACTGGTCCCAGTGCCAGTGTGTTGGGGATAGAGGCCCTGGTTGCCCCCGAAGTTAATGCCATAAGCTTGGATGTGGGGGGAACAACCACGGACATTGCCTTTTGGGAAAAGGCCAAGCCACTGATGGCCAGGAAAGGGGCGGTGGTGGAGGGTTATCCCACGGCAGTACGTACCTTTCATATGCGGAGTGTGGGGATTGGTGGGGACAGCGCCATCGGGAAAAATCCCGATGGTTCCTATCAGGTCGGCCCTCAACGGCAGGGACGGGCTGCGGCTTTGGGTGGGACGGAGCCAACATTGGGGGATGCTTTGATTGTTACCGGCCGCACCTGTTTTGGCGATGCTCAAAAATCTCTGATTGCCCTGGCCAAATTTGGGGATGCTAAAGTGGAGGCGGAAAAGATCGTTCAGGCGGCAGTGGGGACTATCAGACAAACCATTGAACAAATGCTTTATGAATGGTCCGTACAGCCGGTGTACAAGGTGGAGGATGTGCTTAGGGGTACGGAGTTTGTTCCCCAACTTTTGGTGGGGGTTGGCGGCGGAGCCAGGGGCTTGATTGACGCTTTGGGCGAAGCCATGGGGTTACCGGCGGATATACCTGAGGGGGCCATGGTTGCCAATGCGGTGGGGGCGGCCCTGAGCAAGCCCACTTTGAGTGCGGGACTTAGGGCGGATACTACGGAGGGATTTTACCTGATTCCGGAGGAAGGGGAGAAACACAAACTGCCTTCCGGGTTTGGTATGAAACAGGCCCAGAAGGTTCTGACGGAATATTTATTGAAGCAAACATCAGGGTGGGAGTTGCCGGACCAGGAAGTGGAGATTATCAGCAAGGAATTTTTCAACACAATTCACGGTTATTATGACAGCGGCGAGATTATTAACCTTAGGATGCAGTTGAAACCGGGAATATTGATGAAATTGAAGGTTGAAGACAAAAAATTGAGGATTGAGGGAGGGGAGAACAGATGAAGAATACACTTGGTTTGACTTTCTTCCCGGCTTTTGACTGGTATTTGTCCCCGGGGCATCCGGAGCGGCAGGAACGGTTGCTTTACACAAGGGACCAGTTGGAGGAAGAGGGACTGTTTGATTGTGAGGAGATTAAGGAATACCGGCCCAGAATTGCCAAAATTGAGGATTTGCAGCGGGCCCATGTGGGTGTTCCCAATATTGCACGACTGATTACCCCGGCCCACTTGACCAGTGCGGGGGGATGTTTGGTGGCGGCGGATGGGGTTATGAAGAAAGAAGTGCAACGGGCCTTTGCCCTGGTACGGCCGCCGGGACATCATGCCATGCGGATTGTTCATGGCATCAGGGGTTTTTGCACTGTGAATATCGAAGCCATTATGGTGGAGTATTTGCGTAGCGTTTACGGAGTGAAAAAGGTTGCGGTGGTGGATACGGATGTGCATCATGGGGACGGTTCCCAGGATGTGTTCTATCATGACCCCAATACGCTTTATATCTCTTTTCATCAGGACGGCAGGACTTTGTATCCCGGCACGGGTTTCCCGGAGGAGGCGGGCAGCCCTGGGGCTTGGGGCACCAATATCAATCTGCCCTTGTTGCCCGGCACCGGGGATGAGGGGCTGCACCGGTTGTTTGACGGTTTGATTGCCCCCATGCTGGCGGATTTTCAGCCGGACTTGATTATCAATTCCGCAGGGCAGGACAATCATTTTTCCGACCCCTTGGCGAATATGCAGATTACGGCCCAGGGTTACGCCCGTTTGGCGGACAAATTGAAGGCGGATATTGCGGTGCTGGAGGGCGGTTATTCTGTTGAGAGCGCCCTGCCCTATGTGAATACCGGGATTATTCTGGCTATGGCGGGGCTGGACTACAGCCGGGTGGTGGAGCCGGATTTGAGCGGGTTGAGACCTCAGGACAAGCGTTGCAATCAGCGGGTGGACGAGCTGATTGGGCAAAGTGGTGAGATTTATTTCAACAGGGAGAAAACCCGTAAACTTTTGTTGGAAAAATGTCATGGGGTTTGGACCCGCAAGAAACATATCTACTACGATGAGGAGGGAATCCGGGAAGAACAGATTGAGACGGTGCGTTACTGCGACTGCGGCGGTTACTTTACTATCAAGACGGCGGCGGAGGGGACACGATTTGGAGACCAGAGCGCATTCGTATTTTGTCTGCCCAGGGGCATTTGCCCAAAATGTTTGGCTATGGCCCGGGATGAGGCCCTCAGGGAGAAGAAAACCGGCAAATGGATGTATGTTTTGCTCCAGTATATCGAAACGGGAGAAGTTGAAAGTTTATAGTTGGGGTATGTTGCTTGAATAATGAAATGCGGTTTGATATAATGTAACATCTTTGTAGGGAAGGAATTTGCAAATGCCTGAAACATTTTTTGGTTGGGTTCTTTTTTTGGTCGACAAATACGGAATGATTTTTGTCAAGGGTGCAGGGGTGACACTGGCCCTGGCGGTTGTTGGCACCGCCATAGGATGTATTATCGGTTTGATTGTTGGTATTATCCAGACCATTCCGGTGGACCCGGAGGACAGTATCTTTAAGAAAGTTTTTGTCAAAATCATCAAGTGGCTTTTGGATGCCTATGTGGAGGTTTTCCGTGGCACGCCTATGATTGTGCAAGCCATGGTGTTCTACTACGGGGTCATGAGTATGTTTGACATTGATATGAGTCCTATGCTTGCGGGTTTTCTGGTGGTCAGCATCAATACCGGTGCCTATATGGCGGAGACGGTCCGGGGCGGCATTGACAGCATTGACCCGGGGCAGAAGGAGGCGGCCGTGGCCATTGGCATGAACCATATGCAGACCATGCGTTGTGTGGTGCTGCCCCAGGCCCTGCGGAATGTTATGCCCCAGTTGGGCAATAATTTGATTATCAATATCAAGGATACCAGTGTGCTGAATGTTATCAGTGTGACGGAACTGTATTTTGCCTCCAAGTCCGCCGCCGGTGTGTATTACCGTTATTTTGAAGTTTTTTTCGTAACCTGTGTGGTTTATTTCGTTATGACTTTTACCGCCAGCCGTTTGCTTAGGTTGTGGGAAAAGAAAATGGACGGGCCTGCGGATTACGATTTGGTTAATTTTGATCCCATGATGGATCCCTGTGGGGCGGTACCGCTGCCCAAGGTAAAGAAAGGGCATTGATATGGCTGAGAAGGAATTGCTTTTGTCCGTGCAAGGACTGCAAAAAACATTTGGGGAACATGTGGTGCTGAAGGGCATAGGCATGGATATTTATAAGGGTGACGTGATTTGCATTATCGGGCCTTCAGGTTGCGGCAAATCAACTTTCATCCGTTGCATCAATTTTTTGGAACAACCTACGGACGGGGAGATTCTTTACAGGGGAGTGAACGCCAAAAAGGCCTTCAAGTCCCTGCCCATTTACCGTACTAAGGTGGGGATGGTGTTCCAACAGTTCAATCTCTTCAACAACATGACGGTGTTGGAGAATTGCACCGTGGGTCAAATCAAGGTGCAGGGCAAGGGCCAGGAAGAAGCCCGTGAAAATGCTTTAAAATATTTGCGTCACGTGGATATGAGTGCCTATATTAATGCCAAGCCCTACCAGTTGAGCGGCGGGCAAAAACAGCGGGTGGCCATTGCCAGGGCTTTGGCATTGGAGCCGGAGGTGCTGCTGATGGATGAACCCACCAGTGCATTGGATCCGGAAATGGTGGGGGAAGTGTTGAAGGTCATGGGTGATTTGGCCAAGGAGGGATTGACCATGGTCATTGTGACCCATGAAATGGCTTTTGCCCGGGATGTAAGCACCAAAGTGGTAATGCTGAATGATGGTGTTATCGGGGAGCAGGGTGACCCCGGGGAGTTTTTCAGTCATCCGAAGACGGACCGGGCCAAGGAATTTTTGAGCCGGTTTCAGAATCTGTAAGTGATGAAGAAAATATTGGTATTGGTGATGGCGGCTTGTTGCTGGTCCTTTGGGGCCATGGCCGCCATTTCTCAACAGTTGAAGAATGAATATAACGAAGCGTACCTGACTATGATTGCCTCCGCCGGTTGTGTGGAAAGCTATCTGAACCACGATAAGGATGATTTCAGTTTTTTGAAAACTTGCGGCTGGCAGGTTGATTACTTTGACAAAGGCGCTAAAAAATTGAAGACCCATTTCGCTTTGGCAAGAAAGGAAACGGGTACCGGTGATTTCATTTACCTGCTCATCTTCAGGGGTTCGGCAGAATTGAACGATTGGGGATTTAATCTTAAGGCGGGGCATTGCGGGTATGCCGGCAAGAATCTGACGGAGATGGTGGAGGCCGCATCCGTACCCTATGACAAGAACCGTCCGGCAGTACATAAGGGTTTTAATTTGTATGTGGAAAGAATTTTGCGGGATTATGTTTTGCTGGAGGACGGCAGGACTTTCAAGGATGTGTTCGCAGAAATTGCCAGGAATCCCCGGTGCCGGTTGTTGATTACCGGACACAGTTTGGGTGGGGCGGTGGCGGCTTTGTTGGGACAGAGATTATATGATTTGGGAATGCCGGAGGAAAAATTTCAGGTTATAACTTTTGGCGCCCCGGCAGTGGGAAACACCGCTTTTGTGGAGGAACTTGGCAAGAGGATTTCTTTGATACGTTGTACCACCACGGCGGATCCCGTCCCTGGTTCTGTGCAGACCTTATTCCATGATTACAAACATTTTGGGCGGCATGTGAAATATAAGGTGGACATCCGTTTCTCCGACAATCAGCACAACAGTACGTTGTATTTGGATAATGCTTTTTTGCAGTATTATGAGGTACGGAGAAAAATAGAAAAACAAATTGGCGGCAGTTTGCGGGCAGAAAGCAGGGTTTCCGACGGGGTGCCTGTGGTGGGGGTGCAGGTCGCCATATCCCAAGAAGCGGGGCAATACAAGTACATGCGGGAACTTCGGGAGTTCCTGCTGCACCAGTATGCCGGTTGCCTGCCAAGTTATCGTTTGTTGGTTTCGGGGGAGGCGGCGGTGGGTTGTGACTATCGGATTTGTTGTGAAATAAACGGATGGCAGGACCGCAGGGAAAAGGTTTGGTATGTGGAAGTGATGCAAAGTTTGACCAAAGGAGGGAATACCACCCTGGGGATGGCAATCTACAACAGAAGGGTGGCCAGCGGCAGCGGCAATGTTAAGTCCTTGGCGGAGAATTGGCTGGAGGCCAAAAGGGATTTGCAGCAGCGGCTTCCCTTTGTGACTGATGGTGTGAAATTAAATCTGTTGACAGATTAATTGAAATTGTATTACAGGCGGGGCGGTTTTTGCAGAATAGTTTGCAATGCAGCCAGATATAATGTATAATAAGCAAAGTGTGACTTGAAAGGAGAAAATTATGATTTTTGGTTCTATGGATTATGTGGAAAAGTATGCTCCCTATTTGGACTATCGGGTGTTAAGGGCTTTGGAGTGGATTCAGACCATGGATTTTACCGGTTTGCCGGAGGGGGAATACGAAATTCTTGGTGAGGATATTTTCGCCCGTATCAGTGAATACGACACCCAGCCCCATGACGAAAGGGGAGCGGAGCGTCACGAGAAGTATATTGATGTGCACTATTTTCTGGAGGGGAAGGAAACAGTATATTTTACCCCTTACCAAATCACTTATAAACTGGATGTGCATGCGGAAATGAAGGAAGACACCATTTTCTACAAGGATGTGAAAAATGAAAACTGTGTACATGCCAAGGCCGGTGATTTTGCGGTGTTCT
>JAZLMD010000028.1:0-10879 GCA_045598465.1 Acidaminococcaceae bacterium
GTAGAATGCGCTGCGGCTTAAGTCACATTCACGCACCGCATTTTGGATGGTGATGTTGTCATTGTAACGCAACAGTTCCTTAACTTTAATGGTTTTTTTGATGGCTTCCGGAAGAATAACTTCTGACACTAAATAAAAATCACCTGTCTTTTTCATAATGGCCTCCTATTTCAACATCTTGGGATTACCCATTTTTATCTTACTTTCAGTTCCATGCATCAACCGTAAGATATTTTCCTTGTGGCGAATGATGATAAACAAACCGCAAATAGCGGAAAGTGCAATATAAGATCTAGGGTAGTGAAGGTACCAGCCCAAGAAGGGCCCGATTGCCGCAGCCACTATGGATGCCAAGGAAACATAGCGGGTGAAAAAAACCAGCAGCCCCCACACCGCTAAACTGATGACGCATACATCCGGCATCAGATAAATCAAAAGCCCCATGCCGGTGGCCACCCCCTTGCCCCCCCTCAGGCCCAAAAAAAGCGAATAGTTATGCCCCAGAATGGTTCCTATGGCACAAATTACCGTCAGAAAATTCATATGAAAAAGGTAATTGGCAATGAAACAGGCCACTATTCCCTTAAGGGCGTCACTGAACAAAACCAGGGCGGCGGTCCCGGCCCCCACAGTACGGAACACATTGGTGGAACCGATATTATGGCTGCCATATTCACGGATATCAATGTGATGCAGTGTCCGGACAATCCACAGTCCGCTGGGAATGGAGCCAAAGAGATAACCCAAAAGCAAACATTCCACAATGGGAAGCGCTAAAGGTTCCAAAACTGTCAAGTCATGCAGATTAACCATCAATCCTCCTCGTTTTTGCCTCTAACAACGATTTTGATGGGGGTACCTTCAAAACCAAAGGATTCCCGCAATTTGTTTTCGATGTAACGCTGATAACTGAAATGCATAATGGATGGCTCATTAACAAAAAGCACAAACGTTGGGGGCTTGACCTTAACCTGGGTGCCATAAAAAATCCGGAGCCGCTTACCCTTATCCGTCGGAGTTGGGTTCATCGCCACCGCATCTTCCAGAATACGGTTCAATACATTGGTGGCAATCCGCATAGAACATTGTTCTGCCACATATCTGACAACCTCCGGCAGACGGTTGATTCGCTGCTTGGTCAAGGCAGAAACGAAAACCGGAGGGGCATATTGCAAAAAAATCAATTCCTTGCGGAGTTCCTCAGTAAAACGGATGGTGGAATCATTTTTCTTGTTATAAAGATCCCATTTGTTCACCACCAGTACCACACCCTTGCCCGCTTCATGGGCATACCCCGCAATTTTCTTGTCCTGCTCCGTAACACCGGGCACTGCCTCCATCACCATCAGCACCACATCGCAACGGTCCACGGCCCGAAGGGAACGCATCACACTGTAGCGTTCAATGTTCTCCTCCACCTGTCCCTTCCGCCGCATGCCGGCGGTATCAATGAAAAGATATTTCTGCCCATCGATGGTCACCAATGTGTCAATGGCATCCCTTGTAGTGCCGGGAACATTGCTGACGATGGATCGCTGCTGCCCCACCAAAAGGTTGAAAATACTGCTCTTTCCCACATTTGGCCTGCCGATGAGGGCAACCTTAATGATATCCTCCTCCTCGCCGGTGGCATCCAAACCCAACTGCTCAAAATAACCCACCACCTTGTCCAGCAAATCCCCCAACCCCAAATGGTTGGCCGCAGAAATGGGCATGGGGTCACCCAAACCCAGTTGGTAAAAATCGTAAACGCTCAATTCATCCTTGGGACTGTCGGTTTTATTAACCGCCAAAACAATGGGTTTCCTGGATTCCCTGAGCAGCTTGGCCACCCCCGCATCTTCATCCGTAATGCCCGTCTTGGCATCACAAAGGAAGAGAATGACATCCGCCTCCCGGATGGCAATCTGGGCCTGGGTACGGATGGATACGGCAATTTCATCAGTGTTCATAATCTCAATACCACCCGTATCCACCATCAGAAATTCCTTATCCAGCCATTCCCCGTTGGCATAGATTCTGTCCCTGGTGACTCCCGGTGTATTATCCACAATGGAAATACGGCTGTTGGCAAAAATATTGAATAATGTGGATTTCCCCACATTGGGCCGTCCCACAATGGCCACAATCGGTTTGCTCATCTGTTTCTCCTTAATGATCAAACCCTTCCCTTGCTACAAAACCCCGGGCAAGGTAATGTTTGACCTCCTGCATATCCGTAACTAAATCCCCTATCTCGACAAGTGCTTCAGGTGCTCCCCTGCCGGTGACTATAATCTCTATATCATTCTTATGTTCCTTCAAAAAAATAACAACTTCCTGCAAAGGCAACATTCTGGCAGCCAAAACCAAATTAAACTCATCCAAAACTATAATGTCCGCCCTACGATTTAGAATTGCATCCTTTGCCTCTGCCCAACCCTTGGCCACCATATCCAAATCTACCTGTTCCGGCTGGCGGAAATCCACAAAGGCATCTCTGCCAACCAGACGGATATCCAAAAAATCCAATTTGTCAGCGGCCAAAACTTCCCCATAGTTCTTGTCCCCTTTCAGGAAAGCAAAAAATATGGTTTTCAAACCCTTCCCAGCCCCCCGAAGGACAGCACCCAGAGCGGCGGATGTTTTACCCTTGCCATTGCCCGTATAAATCTGTAACATTTTATAATCTACTTATCAAATCCCTGGCATCCCTGACAACATCCACCTCCGCTTTGGCCTTGCGGCAGAAATCGTCAAAACTCATATCATCAAGGAAAAGATTATCCTTGTTCAAAGTGACTGCCGGAATGATAATCCGTTGAACTCCTTCGGCCTCAGCCAGCATATCGCCCCCGGTCAAAAGACCTGTCACATTCACAGCCCCGCCAAAAAAGCGGTTCTTCACCCCCACAACCCGATGGGCGGTGTGATATTTCTTGTTAAAACCTTCTATCAAGGGTTGCAGCACTTTGGCAGCACTTTCCCCTACCAGTACCACCGCATCAGCGTGGGTATCAAGAATCGGTTTTCCAAAATGCTCCTCCCACTCATCCAGGAAAACCCTGGTCAACCCAATGCCGTTCTCCAACTGGGGATAACCGTCATAACTTTCCCCTGGGGGAACAGGAAGCCCCGCCATCAAATAAAACTCATCACCCAAGTGGATAAAACTTCGTCCTATTTTTTTGCGGCAATCTTTCTGCCATTCATCCACCTGACGGCAGAGATTTTCGGCCTCATCCCTGGTGAAAATACGTAATTTTGTCAACTTTTCCCGGTTTTTCGTAAGCCCCACAGGCACCACCGCCACGGACGCAATACCATTGCCCAAATGCAACAAATCCTGATAGGTTTTTTCCAGCACCGTCCCATCATTATAGCCGGGACAGCAGACAATCTGAGTATGAACTTCAATGCCATTATCAATAAGCATCCGTAGTTTTTTTAGAATATCCTCGGCATTGTTATTCCCCATCATATTGCAACGTACCCTATCCTCCGTTGCATGTACAGAAACATAGATGGGACTGAGATGCATACGGATAATCCGCCGGAAATCCTCCTCGCCCATGTTGGTCAAAGTAATAAAATTGCCGTAGAGAAAACTCAGCCGATAATCATCATCCTTCACATACAGGGTGCCACGCATACCAGGGATCATTTGGTCCACAAAGCAAAAAATACATCTGTTGAAACAAGTCCTTACTCCGTCAAAAACGGCGGACTGGAATTCCAACCCCAAATCCTCATCGGGATGCTTGTCAATCCTCACCGTGCGGGGTTGTCCCTGCCGTAAAAGTTGCAGCTCCACGGAGCATTCACAAAGCAAAAAACTCAAATCAATAATGTCCCCCACAGCCAGTCCGTTCACCCCGGTCAAAACTTCCCCGGGCCGAATCCCTGCCTGCTCCGCCAAACTATGCTGTTTGATGCCGGAAATCAGGGCGGACATTATTTGCCGATGAACTTGGGGGAACGTTTCTCTTTGAAAGCGGCAATGCCCTCCTTGCAATCCTCAGTCCCCATGAGCAGGGCCTGGGTGCTTTCTTCAAAAGCCAGCACTTCATCCAAAGTGAGGGCCGTATTGTTCAAATATTTCTTAATCAAAGCGATGGAAAGGGGCGCACTCTCCGCTAGGCGTTTCGCCATAGCATAGGTAGTTTCCTTAAGCTGGTCATCTTCACAAAGATGGTTGACCATGTTGTATTTCTCCGCTGTGGGAGCATCAATCAAATCAGCGGTAAACATCAGTTCCTTGGCTTTCAAAACACCTGTGCACTTAGGCAAAAAATAGAGGCCTCCACAATCGGGAATCAATCCCACCTTGCTGAAACTTTGGGCAAAACGGGCTTTATTGGTGGCATACACCAAATCGCAGGCCAGCATCAGATTCACCCCCGCACCCGCAGTCACCCCGTTAATCATGGCAATAAAAGGTTTTTCGATGGTAGTGATACGTTTTGCCACATTACCAACCTTGGCGATAAAAGCCCTCTTTTCGCCATTAGTGACAATACCGTTCAAAAAGGGCAAATCACCTCCGGCACAAAAGGCCTTACCATTACCTGTAAGCACCACCGCCCGCACATCCGCATCCTGCTCCACCCGGTCCAAACAGGCGTGCAGTCCGTCAATCAGGCCGTCATTCATAGAGTTCAAAGAAGTGGGCCGGTTCAAAGTGATGGTGGCCACCCCATTTTCCACTGCATACAATACTGCGTCATTCATCATAACACTCCTTTCAATGCTTCCAATGCCCTCTTAGCCAGGGCTAAATTTTTATCTTTTTTGCCTTTGACCCGATACTCCAAAGGGGGAATCAGGCCGAAGTTCACGTTCATGGGTTGAAAACATTCCACATCAGAATTACTGATATAGTGGGCCAATGCTCCGTGGGCCGTAACAGTTGGGAACTCAATTTCCGGTTCCCCCAAAATTCTTTTGGCCACATGAATGCCCACCATCAAACCGCTGGCGGCACTCTCCACATAACCCTCCACCCCGGTCATCTGTCCAGCGAAATAGAAACGGGGATTGCTGCGAAGCTGGAACCTGTGGTTCAAAAGTTTGGGTGAATTGAGGTAGGTGTTCCTGTGCATCACCCCATACCGTACGAATTCCGCCTGCTCCAAGCCGGGAATCATGCCAAAGACCCGCTTCTGTTCCGGCCATTTAAGATGGGTCTGGAACCCCACCAAATTGTAAAGGGTAGCCGCCCCATTGTCCTGCCGCAGCTGTACCACGGCATAGGCCTCCTTACCAATCTTTGGGTCTATCAGGCCAACCGGTTTCAAGGGGCCGAAACGCATGGTGTCTTCCCCACGTCGGGCCATCTCTTCGATGGGCATACAGGCCTCAAAATATTTTTCCTCTTCAAATTCGTGCAAAGCTGCCTTCTCCGCACCATTCAGGGCATCCCTGAAGGCCACATACTCTTCCCTTGAGTAAAAAGGACAATTAAGATAGTCCGCAGTACCCTTGTCATAACGGCTGGCCCGAAAAACTTTGCTATAATCCAAACTTTCCGCCGTCACAATGGGGGCAGCCGCATCATAAAAATGGAAATACTTTTCTTTGACAATGCTACGAATATTTTCACTGAGTTTCGGACTGGTGAGAGGGCCGGAGGCCACAATCACTATACCCTCCAGTTGCTCCAAATCGGTGATTTCCCCTTTCACAAGGGTTACCAAGGGATGCCCGGTGAGTTCTTCCGTAATGGCACGGCTGAATTTTTCCCTATCCACCGCCAATGCTCCCCCCGCAGGCAGGGCATTCCTATCCGCTGAACGCATAATGAGAGAGTCCAGATGACGCATCTCCTCCTTCAGGAGACCCACCGCATTTTCAATACTGGCTGCCCTCAGGGAGTTGGAACATACCAATTCAGCAAACTCCCCCGTCCTATGGGCTGGGCTGGGAACCAAAGGCCGCATTTCGTGCAAAACTACCGGCACGCCCCGTTTCACCAGTTGCCAAGTTGCTTCGGAACCGGCAAGGCCCGCACCAACCACATGTACGGGCAACATTTATTTCTCTTCCTTTGCTACTATTTTTTCGCCGGATGCAATGGCCTTTTTCCTCCTGCCAAGACCGTGTTTTAAACCGTTTTCACAACTGTTGTTGGAGCATTTGTAAAGAATCTTTTTATCTTTGGTATATCTTTCAATCATAATACTACCACATATCTCACAGGTCTTATTGGCCGGCTTGTCCCAGGAGCTGAAATCGCATTCGGGATAATTGCTGCAGCCGTAGAAAATCTTGCCGGTTTTTGTGCGGCGTTCCAAAATGTCACCGCCACACTTGCGACATTTTATATTAAGAGATTTAATTATGGGTTTGGTATTCTTACACTCGGGAAAACCCGGACAGGCCAAAAACTTGCCGAACTTGCCTGATTTCACCACCATCATCCTGCCACATAATTCACATTTCACATCGGAAACCTCTTGAGGGGGAGGGGTCTTGACGATTGCCGCCCTGGCCACACCCATATTTGTCTCAAAGGGCCGATAAAACTCCTCAATAACCTCATTCCTCACTTTTTTACCATCTGCAATATCATCCAAATCCGCCTCCATCTTGGCACTGAAAGGCAAATCAATCAAATCCGGAAAAAATTTGGTGAGCATGTCATTCACCTGAATGCCCAAATCCGTAATCAATAATTTTTTGCCGCTGCGGCTCACATAATTCCTGCTGATAATGGTCTGAATGGTGGGGGCATAGGTACTGGGTCTGCCAATCCCCTCCGTCTCCAGCTTATTAATCAAACTTGCCTCAGTGTAGTGTGGGGGGGGCTCAGTAAAATGCTGTTCCGTTTTTGGTGTTCCCACCAGATCCAAAGAAGTACCCTTGGATATATAGGGAATGTTTTCCTGCTTCTCCTCATCACTGTCCTGATAATTGGTAATCCTGCGGTATCCGTCAAAAGTCATCACACTCCCGGTGGCCACAAAATCAAAATCACCGGCCGCAATCTCCAAAACGGTTTGTTCGTACACCGCATCGGTCATTTGGCTGGCCAGTGTACGCTTCCAAATCAAAGTATAAATCTGCAACTGCTCCTTGTTCAAATAAGGAGCCACCGCATCCGGTGTATTCTTGATGCTGGTGGGACGGATGGCCTCATGAGCATCCTGCGCATTCTTCTTGGAAGAATAAAAGTTCGGACTGTCGGGCAAATACCGGCTCCCATAAACGGTACCGATGTACTGCCTGATTTCCTGCACAGCATCCGTAGAGATACGCACGGAATCGGTTCTCATATATGTAATCAGACCCACAGTGCCATTGCTCAGCTCAATACCCTCAAACAACTGCTGGGCCACACTCATGGTGCGTTTGGAATTAAAATTCAGCTGCTTATTGGCCTCCTGCTGCAACGTGGAAGTTGTGAAAGGTGCAAAAGCACGACGATGTCTTGGCTTCACGCTGGAATCCGTAACCATGTATTGCAAACCCTGCAGTTGCTTTTCAATGGTCCGTGCCTCTTCCCCATTGTGTACCTCTGCCTTTACGCCCTTCACTTTTGCCAATCTGGCCAAAAATTGCCTTTCCTTGTCCTTTTCTTTCAACATCACCCCAAGGGTCCAATATTCTTCCGGCACAAAGTCCGCAATCTGTTTTTCCCTGTCTGCAATGATCTTCACCGCCACTGACTGCACCCGGCCGGCACTCAGGCCCCTCATAATCTTATGCCACAACAGAGGGCTCAATTCATAACCTACAATACGGTCAATAATCCTTCTGGCCTCTTGAGCCCTGAATTTATTGATATCAATGGTTCTTGGATTGGCCACCGCCTCCTTCACCGCCTTAGGAGTGATTTCGTGCATCTCTATGCGGCAGGCCTCATTCAAATCAATACCCAAAAGCTGTGCCAAATGCCAACTGATGGCCTCACCTTCCCTGTCCGGGTCTGTTGCCAGATACACTTTGGCGGCTTTTGCCGCCGCATCTCTCAATTTTTTGATTAGATCAGTTTTGTCAATCAAATTGATATAGTGGGGTTCAAAACCCTTGTTCACCTCCACTCCAAAGGTACTCCTGGGCAAATCCCGCAAATGTCCCATAGAAGCAGTCACATCGTAACTGTTACCCAAAAACTTTCTGATGGTCTTCGCCTTGGTAGGTGACTCCACAATAACTAAATTGGTCATCTCTTCTCCTTATGTCCAAAAACAATTCACACTCTATAATATCTTTGGGCCTGATCCTGATCCACCAAACCCAAAACCTGCAAATCCAACATCTCCATGCTGACGGAAGTGAAATCAAAACCGCTTGCCTCCATCAAACCGTCCAAACTCATGGAACCTTGGCCCAAAATTTCGTACAACTTCTTCCCGTTCTCCGAAACGCCCTGCAAATGATTTTTCTCAACCTTCTCCAGCGCCTGTTTCAGTGGGGGCTGCTCTCGGAACAAATTCCCCTGTCCTACAACCCCACGCTGCATCTTCAAATAGTAATCTTCCCTGTCAAGGAAAACATCCCTGGCATCGCTGATAAGTTTAGCCCCCTGTTTAATCATTTCGTGACAACCCACACTGGTGGGTGCAAAAATGCTTCCGGGGACACAATAAACCTCACGCTGCTCATCCACCGCCTGCCTGGCAGTAATCAAAGCTCCGCTTTTCGCCGCCGCCTCGCACACTATAACACCACGGGAAAGACCCACGATAATACGATTACGGGCAGGAAAATGTATCCCCTTTGGGGGAGTACCCGGCGGATACTCACTTACCAAGGCGCCACGTTTCAAAATTCCCTGGAACAACTGCCTGTTCTCCTGAGGGAAAGCAATATCCACGCCACAGCCCAGCACTGCCACAGTCACACCATTTTCCTCCAGCACCGCCGCATGGGCCGCCGCATCAATTCCGGCCGCACCGCCGCTGACCACCACCGTATCCCCTACCACCATACTCTTGGCAAAATACTTGGCGGCCTTCAAACCGTAGGATGTTGCCAAACGGCTGCCCACAATCGCCACATGATACCCGTCCCCGGGCAGGCATCCCATCACATAAAGTACCAAAGGAGGATTGTGAATTTCCTTCAGAGAAACTGGGTACCCGGAGTCAAAATAGGAAACAATCTGTATCCCCAACCCCTGGCACCGTTTGGTCAAGACCCCAGGGTCAACCTTCTTACGTCCGAAAAGAAAATTGGCAATGGCCTTTTGACTGAACAGCCCCAAGGACTCCAATTCTTCCCCGGTAGCATGAAAAAGTTTTTCCGCACTGCCCAAACGGGCAATTGCCTCCGGCACATGTGCCAACCCCAAGCCCGGAACCACTGCACTTACCGCTGCCAAATATGTTTTATCCAAAATCTCACCTACATTATTTTATTATAAGTAATTATATTCACCTTCATAACATCCGTCAACACTTTTTTCCTGGATATTCTTTTACATAACTTCGCTCAATAGAGGTTTCCCTTCAAAAAAAGCCACTATGTTTTCAGCTGTATGAAGAGCCATGCTGTCATAAATCTCTTTGGTGGCGGCACCAATATGGGGCAGAACGACAAAATTATCCAGGGTCAATAACTTATGTTCCCCAGGCAAGGGTTCCGGGTCAATTACGTCCACCGCCGCATAGCGGATAACCCCGTTTTTTAATGCTTCGTAAAGTGCCTCCGTATCCACCACCTTCCCCCGTGCCACATTTATCAGTGCGGCCGTGGGTTTCATCATGGTCAGGGTTTTGGCATTCATTATTTTTTCCGTATCCTGTGTGAGGGCTATGGAAAGTACCACAAAATCAGCCCGGTGTAAAAGTTCCTCCAGTTTTACATAGGTCGCACCGAATTTGGTTTCATCAGCCCTTTGGTGTTTGTTAAAGTATATAATTTTCATTTTGCTGGCTCTGGCCCGTAAGGCAATTTCCCCACCAATGCTACCCATGCCGATGATGCCCAGGGTTTTGCCAGCCAAACTGGTGTTGGCTCCAAAAAATTCCCTGCGTCCCCAACGCCCCGCATGAACAAAAGTATTGGCACGAATTATTTGCCGGGCCGCATCAATGATTAGGCCATAGGCGATATCCGCCACACCATCAATGGATATGCCCGGTGTATTTGACACTTTGATGTCACGCCCGCGACAATAGTTCATATCCACATGGTCATACCCCACAGAGAACAAACCTATCATTTTCAGTTTTTTCCCCACCGCCAAGTCATCATTACTGATGGGAAAAACCCTGGATACAAAAAGTGCGTCCGCATCCCCCAGTTCCCCTAAGTATTCCTCCCTTGTCAGTTTCTTTTTTTGCTGGTCAACCAGTGTTACCCTGTCTTTAAGGTATTCGTAAGCACAAGGACGGATGGGTCCGGTGGCAAGGACCTTGTATTGTTTCAAATCCATAATTTTATTCCTTTCCTTTTATGTTTTGGTTATAACATAAAAACCCCGGCAACACCGGGGTTTTTGTTATTTGTTGATTAGAACATTCCCAAAAGGATACCGCCAAATTTGGCAATGACGGGAGCAAACACCAATGATACAATGGTCATCAGTTTAATCAAAATGTTCATAGAAGGTCCGGACGTATCCTTAAAGGGGTCACCAACGGTATCGCCGGTTACAGCCGCCTTGTGGCAATTGGAACCCTTGCCGCCATGTACACCGGATTCAATGTATTTCTTGGCATTATCCCAGGCGCCGCCTGCGTTAGCCATAAGGATGGCCACCAAAACACCACTGGCCAAAGCACCGCCAATCATACCGCCCAATGCTTCAGTGCCAAAGAGGAAACCCATTACCAAGGGGGCAACAATGGCCATAACACCGGGAACTATCATTTCATGAAGGGCCGCAGCGGTGGAAATTTCTACACATTTCCCATATTCCGCTTTAGCAGTACCTTCCAACAGGCCGGGAATC
>JAZLMD010000029.1:0-5613 GCA_045598465.1 Acidaminococcaceae bacterium
CACAGGAAAATTTGGAGCAGTTCCAGATCCGGGTGCAGGAGGCGGCCGTCAGGGCCAGGGAACAGGCGGCGGGAATTACCGGTCAGATTAAGACCTTGCTGGACGAATTGGCCGGGTTGGATAACAAGCTGAAACCGGATAATATTTCTGAGCAAATAAAAGAAAATGATTTGGCAACCAATGGGGTCAGGGTGCAATTGGAGAGGGTTCAGGCAAGACAAACAATCAACAAACAGGCCATCAAAAGCATTATGCAAAAGCAGGAAGAGATGAAAAAAATTTCCACACAATTGGGAGAAATGGATAATCTCTACAGGACTTTGAGCGGCAATTTAAACACTGTTTCCGCTGCCAAAATCAGCTTCGAGACCTATATGCAACAGGAATATTTTGACAGGATTCTGGCCTATGCCAATACCCGGCTTTTGAAAATCAGTCGCAGCCGCTACAAATTGGTGCGGAAGGATGAGGGGGACTCCAAAGGCAATGCCAAGGTGGGATTGGATATGAACGTACATGATTCCTACAGCGGCAAGGAGCGGAGCGCCAATTCCTTGTCCGGAGGTGAGACATTTATGGCATCCCTGGCCCTGGCCCTGGGCATGGCGGATGAAGTACAGGCCAGTGCCGGCGGCATTCATATTGACACCATGTTCATTGACGAGGGCTTTGGGTCCTTGTCCAAAGATTTTTTGGGTACGACGGTGGACGTGTTGAACACTTTGGCGGACAACAGCCATCTGGTGGGCATTATCAGTCATGTGGATGAATTGAAGGAGCGGATTGAACAACAGATTGTTGTCAGCAAAAATTCAGAAGGTTATTCAACTATTTCGGTGGAGGTGTAAAGTATAAGTCAGCATTTGTAAGATTATCTATCTTGGGACATTTTCCCTTGTGCTACATCAGGACATTATCACTTGTGCTTCATAAATGGAGGTATGAGAAATAAAAAAGTACTTGACAAAGAGGTGGTGCAGTACTATAATACTTGAGCGTTATAGGTTTTTCCTGTAAAATAATTTGATGAATATTTGCGCTGTGTCAGTGGTTGAACAGTGCGTTTTCCTAAGTTTAGAAAGGTTAATGTGCGTTTTGGCTGACAAGTGAATCAAGGGTTTCTTTCTTTTTTGAGACCCTTTTTTGTTTCTTGCTGCCATGGAAAGGAGTGTCGATGTTTAGACCAACAAAAGTCGGGGTCCGTTCCCGCTACAGCTACGGTCAAATCAAGGAGGTTTGGGATATTCCTCACTTGATTGATGTGCAGAAGAAATCCTATGAGTGGTTCAAGGAGAAGGGGCTCAAGGACATTTTCCGTGATGTCAGTCCTATCAAAGATTATTCAGGTAATTTGGAGTTGTACCTGGAAGATTTTAAGCTACAGGATCCGATTCGTTCCATCGAGGAGTGTAAGCGTCGCAGTGAGACCTATTCCGCCCGTATGAACATAAAAGTTCGCTTGAAACACGTGGATACCGGTGTCATTGATGAAAAGTCAATTTTTATGGGCGACTTTCCTTTGATGACTGATACGGGTACTTTTGTGATTAACGGGGCGGAGCGTGTTATTGTCAGCCAGTTGGTTCGCAGCCCGGGAGCGTATTATTCTACGGAGCAGGATCCTAATGGCAAGATTATGTTCAGTGCACAGATTATTCCTAATCGTGGGGCCTGGATTGAGTATGAGACCGACCCGAATGGAGTTGTGTATGCCCGTTTGGATCGCAACCGCCGTTTTCCTGTTTCCAGTTTGCTGAGGGTATTGGGGTTGGAAACGGATGAAGCGATCATTAAACTTTTTGGTGAGGATAAGAATTTGCTTGCCACTATTGAAAAGGACATTAGCAAGGATGTTGAAGGCAATGTTATTAAGATTGACAGCCGCAACAAAGCTCTCATGGAGGTATACGGCAAAATCCGTCCTGGTGATCCTGTAACATTGGATAGTGCGGAGGACTATATCAACAAAATGCTGACGGATCCGCACCGCTACGATTTGGCGGATGTGGGACGTTATAAGCTGAACAAGAAATTGGGCTGGACCGGTCGCTTGAAGAATGTTGTTTTGGCTGAGAATTTGGTTGACCATGCTACTGGTGAGGTGCTTGCCAAAAAAGGCACCAAGCTGGATAGGGATGCTTTCAAGAAATTGGCAGACAAGGATCCTTATACCACTGAGGGTATTGATTATGCTATGGTTGAGAGCAATAACGGGCCTGTAAGAGTGATGTTTACCACCGGTATTCCTGCTGACGTACGCACCGTTACTCCCAATGATGTGTATGTATCTCTGAACTATTTGTTGAATATGATGAGCGGATACGGCACCAAGGATGATATTGACCATTTGGGTAACCGCCGTGTACGTTGTGTGGGTGAACTGCTGCAGAATCAGTTTCGTATTGGCTTCGCCAGGATGGAGAGGGTTGTCCGTGAACGTATGAGTACCCAGGATTCTCAGAGTGTTACTCCCGATGCTTTGATTAATATCCGTCCGGTGGCGGCTGCCATCAAGGAATTTTTCGGCAGCAGCCAGTTGTCCCAGTTTATGGATCAGAACAATCCTTTGGCGGAGTTGACTCACAAACGTCGTTTGTCCGCCTTGGGACCAGGCGGTCTGAGCCGTGACCGGGCCAGTTTTGAAGTCCGGGACGTGCATAACAGTCATTACGGCAGGATGTGTCCCATTGAAACACCGGAAGGACCTAATATCGGTTTGATCGGTTCTCTCACCACTTATGCCAAGATTAATCAGTACGGTTTTATGGAAACACCCTATCGTAAAGTTGATAAGGCCAAAAAATGTGCAACTGAAGAGGTGCAGTATATGACCGCGGATGTGGAGGATGACTATGTTATTGCTCAGGCCAATGAACCTTTGAATGATAAGGGCGTGTTCAAAAACGAGCGTGTAACTGCCCGTCGCAAGGATGATGTTCTGAGTTTGTCTCCTACCGAGGTGGATTATATGGACGTAAGCCCGAAACAGGTGGTATCCATCGCTACGGCTTTGATTCCTTTTTTGGAGAATGATGATGCGAACCGTGCTTTGATGGGTGCCAATATGCAGCGTCAGGCAGTGCCGTTGCTTTGCACCCAGGCTCCTGTTGTGGGTACAGGTATGGAATACAAGGTGGCTTCTGACTCCGGTGTTTGTGTATTGGCGAAACATGCGGGTACAGTTACTAAGGTTGAAGGCAGGGAAATTACGATTAAGCCGGATAACGGAGGTAAGACGGATACCTATCATTTGTTGAAGTTCTGTCGTTCCAATCAGGGAACTTGTATCAATCAGAGATCGATTGTTTCCACGGGTGACCATGTGGAGACCGATCAAGTTATTGCGGACGGTCCGGCAACTGACCATGGTGAATTGGCATTGGGGCATAATGTTATTGTGGCTTATATGCCTTGGGAAGGATACAATTACGAAGATGCGGTGTTATTGAATGAAGATTTGGTTAAGAAGGATATTTTCACCAGCGTGCATATTGAGGAATATGAGTGCGAAGCCATTGACACCAAGTTGGGCAGGGAGGAAATAACCCGGGAGATCCCTAACGTTGGTGATGATGTAATCAAGGATTTGGATGACAGGGGTATTGTCCGTGTGGGTGCGGATGTGCGTACTGGCGATATTTTGGTGGGCAAGGTTTCCCCTAAGGGTGAAGCCGATTTGACGGCAGAGGAGAGATTGCTTCGGGCCATTTTCGGTGAGAAGGCCAGAGAGGTGCGGGACACTTCCCTCAAGGTACCCCATGGCGAGGCGGGTAAGGTTGTGGATGTGCAGGTTTTCAGTCGTGAGAACAAGGATGACTTGCGACCCGGTGTCAATACTTGTGTGAGAGTTTATATTGCACAGAAACGTAAGATTTCCGAAGGCGATAAAATGGCTGGCCGTCACGGTAATAAAGGTGTAGTGTCCAGGGTTATGTCTCGCGAAGATATGCCCTTTCTGCCTACCGGCGAACCGGTGGATATTGTGCTGAATCCTTTGGGTGTGCCCAGTCGTATGAACATAGGTCAGATTTTGGAAAACCATTTGGGATGGGCTGCCCGTTCCTTGGGGATGCAGATCGAAAAGCAATTGCGGGATTTGATCAAGGCAAAGAATGGTAATGTGACCGAAAAAGATCGCCTCAATTTGCCGGTGGCCAAGAAATTGCAGGAACACGGCTATGATGTCAAGAAGTTCGGTATTCCTGAGACCGTAGAAATAAGCAAGTTTGGCAACGAAAGTATTCGTGCAGTGCAGGTGGCGGTTCCCGTTTTTGACGGCGCCAAGGATAAGGATATTGCGGAGGCCTTGGAGCTGGGTGATATTTCTGAGACCGCCAAAACTGTTCTTTATGATGGTAGGACTGGCGAGCCATTTGACAATCCGGTAACCGTGGGGTTGACTTATATGTTGAAGTTGCACCATTTGGTAGACGACAAGATTCATGCCCGTTCCATTGGTCCTTACAGTATGGTTACCCAGCAGCCCTTGGGCGGCAAGGCCCAGTTCGGCGGTCAGAGGTTTGGCGAGATGGAAGTTTGGGCATTGGAGGCCTATGGTGCCGCCTATACTTTACAGGAAATTCTTACCGTGAAATCTGATGACAGAACAGGTAGGGTTAAGTCCTATGAATCCATAGTTAAGGGCGAAAATATTCCTGAACCCGGCATTCCTGAATCCTTCCGTGTATTGGTAAAAGAATTGCAGGCCATTGGTCTGGATATGCAGGTTATGGATGATTGTGGTGATGAGATTTCCCTGGAGCAGGGTGATGATGACTTTAGCCGTCGCCGCAAGATTAATACTTACAGATCAGAAGATTATGAGGATGAGGAGAGGGAGGACGAAAACGTCAGTGAGGTTGAAGAGATGATGAAGGAACAGGAAGTTAATGATTTTGGGGATGAGAAAAAACTTGGCTCCAGTGCCATGGGTGTGATTGATTCTGAAGAAGGGGAGTGAGCGGAATGTTAGATGTTAATAAGTTTGACTCCATGCGAATCGGTTTGGCTTCTCCGGAGACCATTCTTAAGTGGTCCCATGGTGAAGTGACCAGACCTGAGACCATCAACTATCGTACTCAAAAGCCGGAAAAGGACGGACTTTTCTGTGAGAGGATTTTTGGACCAACCAAGGATTGGGAATGCCATTGTGGCAAATATAAACGCATTCGTTACAAAGGTATTGTCTGTGAAAAATGTGGGGTTGAAGTAACCCGTAAGGACGTGCGGCGTGAGAGGATGGGGCACATTAAGTTGGCGGCTCCCGTCAGTCATATTTGGTATTTCAAAGGGATTCCCAGCCGTATGGGACTGATTTTGGATATTAGTCCAAAAAATTTAGAAAAAGTGCTCTACTTTGTTAACTACATAGTAACTGATCCAAAAGATACGGCTTTGCACAAGATGCAACTCATGCACGTCTTTGAGTATGAGGATGCGGTGGAAAAATATGGTGAAGATGCCTTTGAAGCCGGCATGGGTGCCGAGGCAATTGAAAAATTGCTGAAGGAAATTGACTTGGAGAAGATGAGTGCGGAACTTAGGGAGGAGTACAAGAACGGTTCCGGACAGAAACGGGCAAAGGCCATCCGCCGTTTGGAGGCCTGTGAATCT
>JAZLMD010000030.1:0-6145 GCA_045598465.1 Acidaminococcaceae bacterium
TTTTTTATATGATATTCTTTTTGAAAATCAGGATGTTTTCGTCATTTTTTCTTTCGTAACTGACAGCATCCATCATTTGTTTGATGAGGAAGATGCCGAGGCCGCCGATTTTGCGGTCCTCCGCTTTCAGTGTCACATCCGGGGTCGGTTTTGCCAAGGGATCAAAGGGGATACCCTTGTCCCGCAATTCTACTGCAATTTGTCCCTTTTCACGGCGAACAATACATTTGGCAGTACCGGTTCCGCCGGTATAGGCATAACTGGCTATGTTGACAAACGCCTCTTCAAAACACATGCTGATTTGCATTGTCGGCTTCAGCGGACATTCCATTTTTTCTAATGTTTCTTCCAGCCAGGCGGCGGCATCAGTATAGGCCGTTTGGATGGCCGGAAAATCCCGTTCAATATTCATTGCTTCCTCCGTTGGTTATATTACACCTTTTTTACGAAAAATGCAAATATTTATAGTTTTTCATAAAGAGAAATGCTATAATAGGCAATAAGTGCGTGTTGTGTGCCGGTTTGGAGCTGGTTTATTAGTTTGTCAGGCAGCAAGGAGTGGAAAATTGAGTTTTTTTGATAAAGTTAAGAGCGGTGTGCTTTCACCGTCCCGCAATATTGCGGCAAAGATTAGCTGGTGCTTCGTGATTATGGGACTGGTGCTTTTGACGGCATTGTTTTTTGTGATGAGAAACACTTTGAACCGGCAGGAAGAAGAACTGATGTTGTCCAAGGAGGAGTCGGATATCCAGTACATTGAGGATTATATCAGTCCCGGCGGCAGTTGGAGCGTCCGTGACGGTGTGCTTTACAAGGGGTTCACCGCCCTTGGCAAGGGGACGGAGGACAGCGCATATCATTATCCTTTTTTGGAGATTAATCGTAAGACAGGAACAAATTTATATGTTGCCATACATGTTGATTTTGCCGATCCGGAGGTTCTGGCCCGTGCCCGGGCCAATAATCCGGATCACAGCAATTATCTCAGGGTTGCCGGAAGCACCAAAGATGCCGATGGCAATTCCATTGCGGGGACTTTTGTTCCCAAGGAAATTTCCGATATTTTGGAGAAAAAAGGCAGCGTCTGTAACAAGGTTGATGTTCAGGGTGTGGCAATTTTCAGCTATTACAAGAATTTGCTGGACAGGGAAGGCAATGTTATCGGGTACATCGTTGCAGGCAGGGATGTTAAGGAGCTGACAGACCGGGCTGGAGCCGCCAACAGGCGGACTTTGGGTATTGTGTCGGTTATCATGGGCTTTATTCTGCTGGGTGTGTTAGTTATTATCCGCAGGTTTATTTCCGGTATGAAAATCACCCGGGATTACCTGAAACAAATCGGTACAGGCACATTCCCGGAGGAACCTTTGAAGGTGGATACTCATGATGAAATCAGGGAAATGGCGGATATCATCAATGAGATGACGGTTTCATTGAAAGAAAGGCAGCGGATTGGGGCGGAACTTTCGGTGGCCAAGGATTTGCAGGCCAATATCCTGCCCACCCATTTCCCGGCGTTCCCGGGTAGGACGGAGTTTGACGTGTTTGCCACCATGACTCCGGCCAAGGAGGTCGGCGGGGATTTCTATGATTATTTTCTGCTGGACGAAAAACATCTTGCGGTCATTGTTGCAGATGTGTCCGGCAAAGGGGTGGCGGCGGCCTTCTTTATGGCTATTGCCAAGACCATCATCAGAAGTTATACCAGTATGGGTTTAAAGCCGGAAGATGTATTCAGCCGTGCCAACAGGGCCCTGTGTCAGGGCAACAGCGCCTGCCTTTTCGTTACGGCATGGCTGGGAGTGCTGAATCTGGAAAGCGGGCTTCTGACCTATGTGAATGCGGGGCATAATCCCCCGTTGCTCAGGCATGCCGGCGGCGGGTTTGAATATCTTGTTTCCAAACCGAATTTTGTATTGGCAGGGTTCGAGAAGGTCAAATATACCCAGCATGAAGTAAGGATTGAGCCCGGGGCGAAGTTGTACCTTTATACGGACGGGGTTACAGAAGCTACGAATATTGAGAAAAAACTCTATGGCGAAGACAGGTTGAGGGATTATTTGAATAAACATAAAGATGAAGAGGATTTGGTCAAGATACTGTCCGGTGTCAAGGGTGATATAGATGATTTTGTCGCCGGTGCCGAACAGTTTGACGATATCACTATGCTGATGCTTCACTACAAGCAGAGGATGGAGTCGGACGGGTTCCAGGAACGGACTTTCTGCGGTGTGGTGGATGAAATTCAGCCCGCCATGAATTTTGTGGAAGAGGTATTGATAAAGGCCGGCTGCTCCGTCAGCATTCAGATGCGGATGGTGATGGTGGCGGAGGAGTTGTTCACCAATATTTGCCGTTACGCCTATGACGAGATTGGTGATGTGACCCTGGCCGTGAAGGTGGTTCAGGATATTGTTACCATCAGGTTGATTGACAGTGGCAGGCCCTTTGACCCCACCAAGCATAGCGAACAGGTGTCTCCGGAAAAATTTGACCGGCCGGATTTGGACGGGCTGGGGATTTTCCTTGTAAAGGGCCTGGTTGATACAATGGATTACCGGTATGATTCGGGCAGAAATATTCTGACCGTAACAAAGAAAAAGTGAATTTTGGGAGGAAATTATTATGGATGTAAATGTGATTGAAGAAAATGGCCGTACGGTTGCGGAGGTAAAGGGGAGGGTTGATACGACTACTGCCCCGGAATTTCAAAAACTTATTGTGGACGTGTTGGCGAAAAAACCAAAGCAATTGATTTTGGATTGTTCCAAATTGGAATATATTTCCAGTGCGGGTTTGAGGGTGTTTCTGATTATCGTCAAAACAGCCAAGGCCGATGGTGTCCGTGTCAGCTTGTGTTCCCTGACGGAATTTGTATCGGATGTCTTGGCCACCAGCGGATTTGATGCCTTTTTTGAAATCAAAGCGACCAGAGACGAATAACAGTGATTGAAAACTATTCTCTGACACCGGAGAATGTGGATATAATTTCGGATATTGTCGCCCGGTACATGAGCGAATACAATATGCCCCGAAAAGACATTATCAGGGGCAGATTGGCCGTGGAAACCGTTTTGTTATTTTGGATTGAAAAGGCGCCCGGTGTGGAAGTTTCTTTGGTATTGGGCAAACGTTTTCTACGGCCCTATATCCGTTTGCAGTTCGATGGCAAAATGATAAATCCTCTGGAAAGCGAGAGGGATGAAGATTTTGCCTACTACGGATCGGTTATCGGCAATGTGGGGCTGAATATCGGTTACCAGTACAACGAAGGGACGAACTATGTTAACATCGGGCTGCCCCTGGTCAATATCGGCAATTCCGGAAGAATTTTTTTGGCTATACTATTGGCATTTGTCACCGGTTTTGGATTGAATTGTTTTGGCAGTAATGTTGCGGCTGTCATTTCTGAAGAATTTATGACACCGGTATTCAATTCCTTAATCAATCTTTTAAGTGCGATTGCGGCCTTCATGATTTTCTTCAACATTCTTTACGGTGTCATCAGCATGGGCAATGTGGCCAACCTGAATAAGGCAGGATTTAAGCTTCTCCGCCTTGTGATGGGACGCAACAGTTTGGCGATTATTTTTGGGATGTCAGTTTGCGCCGTTGTCTTTGACGTGGTGGAATTGCGGGCGGATTTTAATATCTTCATTTTCAAGGATTTATTTAATCTACTGGTCAGTATTGTACCCAACAATCTCATAAGGCCCTTTATTGACGGGGATACTCTGAGAATAATTTTTCTGGCAGTTTCGACGGGGATTATTCTTTTGGCATTAGGCCAGCAGACAAAGGGTATTGTTAATTTTGTGAAAGAATGGAATGTCTTTTTTTCCACCGCCATCAACTATTTTTGCAAATTGGTTCCTCTTGTTGTCTATCTGGCCTTGACCAGTGTGTTAATGAAAGGAAATCTCAAAAATATATGGGCTGTCTGGAAAATTCTCCTGGTTGTAGCGTTAATTGGTTTCGTCTATCTTGTTGCAGACACGGTTATAGCGGGACTAAGGTCCGGCATAGGGGTCAGAAAATACATCCGTAATATGCTGCCGATGGCAAGGGTGGCGCTGACCACGGGCAATGCTGCTGCTTGTGGGACTTATTTTGAGCAGGTTTGCTCAAAAATCGGTTTTGACAAGTCCTTTTATGAATATAGCTCTGTGGGCTGTCAGATTTTGACCAGCACAGGGACGGTCATAGTTCTGATGACCACTATTATGGGGTTTCAGGAATTCTGCGGACAATCTGTTCCCATGTCGGAGTTTTTGATTAGCGGTTTTGTATATTTATTGATAGCCCCCTCCACATTTGCCATTCCCGGCGGCTCCATTTCCGTGGTGGCACTTCTGATGTCCAACAATTTCTTGCCGGATTATTGTCTTGAGGTTTATATTGCCACCAATTTGTTTTTTGATATGTTGATTACGGTGGTCAATGAGGTTAGCAGTGTCAATAATTTGGTTAATTCCAGCTATGTAATGGGAATGATAAATGTAAGTACTAAGGGCTAAGAAAGAGGATGAACTGTAGGGGGACGGGTTCTTGCCGGAGGCAAGGTTCCGCACCCGTGCAAAGCGTAGCTTTGCACGTCAGAGTGCTTAAGTGTTAAGGGAAATCAGCTTAATGAGAACTTTTTCCGTCTCAGGCATGGGGGCGCTCACTGCGAGTTAGAAGTTATAAGTTAGAAGTTATAAATTATGGTAAGATGTTCCTGTGATTATAGTAGGAAAGTTCGCACACTGCGGACTTTCGTCCGCACCTAAAGGGGCGGGGGACCGTCCAAAGGAACATAGAAAGACGGTGGTGGGGTGAGCAATTACGCTGATGCTAATGAAAAGATAAAAGCTTAAAGCTTAAAGTTATGGAAAGATGGTCATGTAATTGAAATAGGTATCAGGTTTCAGGAAAGTCAGAATTAAAGGCGCAAGGCGCAAGGCGTAAGGCGCAAGGATGGTAAGATGTTCCTGTGATTATAGCAGGAAAGTCAGCACTATGCTGACTTTTTCCCTCCCAGGCGTGGGAGGGGTGGATTGCCTATAGGAACACAGAAGGGCAAGACGGGGAGGGGCGCTCTCTTCCGAAAAGAAGCAGAAACGTCCGCATCGCAGTGACTTTACTAATGCCTAATGCCTAATGCCTATGGCCTGGAGGGAAGCGACACGGCGGGTAAAGGGTATGAACTAATTTTGATATCAGAATTTTTAAGGAGGAAATTCATGAAATCTAAAATCTTAGCAGCAGCAGTAGCGTTTATTGTGACTTTAGGCATCGGCTTTAGTATGGACGTACAAGCGGATAGCCGTGAGGATATTGCAAAAATTAATGTAAGAAGTGCCAGGGGCTTTAAATACTGGAATAAGGACTCCCAGTCCAAAAATAAGTTGGTTAAATTTGTCAAACAGATTACAAACCGCAGAAGTGATAAATTTATTCCCAAAGAGGACCGTATTGCCGTCTTTGACTGTGACGGCACTTTGATTGGTGAGCGTTCCCCCTTTTATTATGAATGGCTAATCTATTTGTATCGTACTTTAGTAGATGAAAATCTTAATACTTCTGCGGAAGAAAAAACCTATGCTAAAGATATTTTGAACGCTATTCGTCAGGGGAATATTACGACTCAGGTTGATAGGAATCACGATAATCATTTCCCGGGCAATATAGCCAATCAAACTCCGGAGGATTACAAAGATTACGTCAGAAAATATTTGGATACTGCCTCTGTAGAGGGCTATAATAACCTGAAACAGGGCGAAGCTTTTTTTCTGCCTATGGCTGAGATTGTAAGCTATTTGAAAAATCATGACTTTCAGGTATATGTTATCACTTGCGGCGAACGTGACGGGGTACGTGTGATGGTGGGCGATACTCTGCATATTCCGCCTAAAAACGTAATTGGCAGCGACCATTCATTATATGCTGAGCATCAGGGGAATGAATCCGATTTGAACTATGTTTATGGTTCTAAGACCGGGGATGAAAAGATTTTGCGGGGCGACAGGGTTGTATTCAAAAATCTTAACTTTAACAAAATTATTGCTATGAACAGAGAAATCGGGCAGAGGCCTGTTTTGGCTTTTGGAAATAGCATGGGGGATAGCAGTATGTTTAACTATACTATCTATAACAACAAGTATCC
>JAZLMD010000031.1:0-4228 GCA_045598465.1 Acidaminococcaceae bacterium
ACATGGCTGTTGGCTGACTAAGTAGTTAAGAATGGGAATACTGCCATCAAAATTTATTTTATTAGGTGGGCATTTTTTGGTGTCGGATTTCGTTTGTGTATGGTAGGGATTACAGGTGTCAGGTATCAGGTGTTAGGTTTCAGGAAAGTCAGCGTAGTGCGAAAGTTTTTCCGCCCCAGGCGTGGGGCGGGGGACCACACGAAGTGTGGTGGTAGGGTCGCTCACTATGAGTTAGAAGTTATAAGTTAGAAGTTATAAATTAGAGGTAAAAATGTTCCTGTGATTAAATAGGTTTCAGGTGTTAGGTACCAAGTTTCAGGAAAGTCAGCAAATGATTTTCAGTTTTCTACTTCTTGTCGGAGGAGAGCGACCCTCCCCGTCTTGCCCTTCTGTGTTCCAATAGGCAATCCACCCCTCCCACGCCTGGGAGGGAAAATAGTCAGCAGAGTGCGAACTATACTGAACCCTCAGCCCTGATGGCTGTTGGCTCATTACTGATGGCTGGAGCGTAGCGATATAGTTGATGGGTCAACTCTGTTACAATGCAAATGCTTTATAATTTAATCATCAGAAAAACGCAAGCAAAAGTGTGAAAAGCGGTTATCAATATGTTCACATATTTGTACGATATGTGAACATATTAGAATTAAGGTTTTGCTATATTAAGAAGGTTTTTCAATTGTCTTTGACTGCGTAGAAATTAAAATCATATACGAAGAACTAAAAAAAGGGGCTATTTTGTTACAGACCCTTTTTTGTTGAAGCACATTGGAGATAGACGGGTCGTTGCACTCCGTGGGTCGGCAGAAAAAATTTGCAGTTCTTTGAAAATTTGTCTTGCAAAAAGTCAAAAAGTCAAATATAATAAACCCAAGATAAGAGATGAGGTGATATCATGAGGAATATGGCGGATAGTGTAGCGGACAGTATTGAGAATTTTATTTTGGATGAATTGATGAAGCAGGCGGAAGCCATGGTGCAGAGGAATGAGCTTGCCCAGACCCTGAATTGCGCCCCCAGTCAGATCAGTTATGTGTTGAACACCCGTTTTACTCCGGAGCGGGGGTTTGTGGTGGAGAGCCGTCGGGGTGCGGGTGGATTTGTGCGGATTATGAAACATGAGTCGGATCCCAATCCTACCAGTTTGGAGCTTTTGAAGCTTTTGCATTTGCGCGGCCGTTTGAGCGGCAGGGAGGCACGCCTTTTGGATTATGTGCTGCGGAGTATGGAGGGCAGTGAGGCGGCGAAACAGAAGTTTTTAGAAAATGCGGTTAAAGCAATGGAAGGCCGGTGATGAGGATGTTGTGTCAGCAGTGTCATAAGAAGCAGGCCATCATGCATATGGTGATGGTTTCTGCAGGGAAGAAGGTAGACAAGTGGTTGTGCGGCGATTGCGCCAAGGAGTATATGCCTTCGGAGTTGGGGCAGAGGATGCCCATGGATCCTAAGGGGCTTGTGGAGCATTTGATGCATAAGATTAGACGGGAAGTTATGAGCAGCGGTGAGGATTTGGATACACCGGCCAAGGGGAATTCCACCATGACTCAGCTTATGGCCCAGATTATGTCCGCCGCCGCAGGCAAGGCCTGCGATTTGAAGGCGGAGCATATCGGTACGGAGCATTTGCTTTGGGCCGTTTTGCAGTGTAAGGATTCCCAGGGTTTCGCCCTTCTGGCGGCCATGGGGGTGCTGGACAAGCTGGGCAAGCAGTTGGAGGAGTGGCTTAGTGTTGGTTCTAACGGGAGTGTGGTTCCGGTTTTGAGTGAGCGGGCGGCCAAGGCCCTGAGCGAGGGGGCGGCCAGTGCCAAGAAGCATGGTTTCGATTTGATGAATTCCGCTTTTTTGGTGGAGGGCATTCTTTTGGCCGGGGATGGTGCGGCTTACAGCATTTTGAACAAGCTGGGGGTGGAATACGAGAATGTGCATGGGTATTTGGATGTGTTGGGCCGGGTGGAGGCGGAGAAACGCCGTGAGAAAGGGGCTGAGAAGGGCGAAAAGAAGGGACCGGAGCATTTTTTTGATGATTTGATTTTTGCGGACAGTGATGACGACGGCACCAGAATTGAGAATCCGGAGCAGATTTTGACCCAGTACGGAAGAAATTTGAATCAGGTAGTGCAGGAGGGACAGTCGGATCCGGTGATTGGCAGGGAGAAGGAAGTGGAACGGCTGATGCAGATTCTTTGCCGCCGGACTAAGAATAATCCTGTGCTGATTGGTGAGGCGGGGGTTGGCAAGACCGCTGTGGCGGAGGGGCTGGCCCAAAAAATTGTAAAGGGGGATGTGCCGGAGTTTCTGAAAGATAAGGTCGTTTTCAGTTTGGAGATGGGTATGTTGCTGGCTGGAGCCAAGTACCGGGGTGAGTTTGAGGAGCGGCTGGCGGAGGTTATTGACACTCTGGAGAGCAAGGGAAATATTATTCTCTTTATAGATGAGATTCATACCATTATCGGTGCAGGCAGTGTGCAGGGCAGTTTGGATGCGGCCAATATGTTGAAGCCCGCTCTGGCCCGGGGCAGGATGCAGATTATCGGTGCTACAACCACCAAGGAGTACCGCAAATATTTTGAGCGGGATGCGGCTTTGGAGAGAAGGTTCCAGCCGGTGCTGGTGGAGGTCCCGGATGTGGATAAGGCCAAGGATATGTTGCTTGGCTCCCGCAGCCGTTATGAAAAATTCCATAATCTGGAAATTACCGCCGAGGCCATCAGGGCGGCGGTGGAGTTGAGTGACAGATATATTATGGATAGGAATCTGCCGGATAAGGCCATTGATGTTATTGATGAGGCCTGTGCCCGGGTACGGATTGGTGGCAGGTCGAAGAAGGTGGACGGCCAGGATGTGGCGGAGGTGGTTTCCAATTGGACCGGCATTCCTGTGGGCAGAATTAGCGAGGATGAAACTAAGCGGTTGCTTAAGTTGGAGAGCCGTTTGCATGAGAGGATTGTCGGGCAGGACCGGGCGGTTGGGGTTCTGGCTAAGGCCATTCGTCGCAGTCGCAGCGGTTTGAAGGATGCCAAAAGGCCCGTGGGTTCTTTCCTATTTTTGGGGCCAACCGGTGTGGGTAAGACGGAACTGGCCAAGACCCTGGCGGAGGAACTTTTTGGTGATGAAAGGGCCATGCTCCGTTTTGATATGAGCGAATATATGGAAAAGCATACTGCCTCCCGTTTGTTGGGGGCTCCTCCCGGCTATGTCGGCTATGATGAGGGCGGCCAGCTGAGGGAGCAGGTGCGTAAGCAACCCTATTCCGTGGTGCTGTTGGACGAGATTGAAAAGGCCAGTCCGGATATTTTCAATGTTTTGTTGCAGATTATGGAGGACGGCCGTTTGACGGACGGTCAGGGACGTACTGTGGATTTCCGCAATGTGGTGCTGATTATGACTTCCAATGCGGGGGCCCAGAAGCTGATGAACAACAATCCTTTGGGGTTCACACCGTCCAAGGAGACGGAGCTGCAGAACAAAAAGGATTTGGTGATGGGGGAGGTGCGGCATCTTTTCCGTCCGGAGTTTTTGAACCGTTTGGATGAGATTGTGGTCTTTGATCCCTTGGGTAACAAGGAGTTGAAGAAGATTGTGAAACTTCTCCTGGCAGATTTGAACAGGCGGATGGCGGAGACGGGGTTCAGTTTGGAGTTGAAGCCAAAGGCCGTGGAAAAGGTGTTGGAAGAGGGCCGCAACGAGAAATATGGTGCCCGCCCCCTGCGTCGGGCTTTGCGTAAATTGGTTGAGGACCCTTTGAGCGATTTGATTTTGGCGGGAAAATTCCACAAGGGTGATAGGATTGTGGCCAATGTGAAGAAGGATGAGATTGTTTTTAGCGGAATGCCGGTGACGGAAATCAGTATTGAGGTGAAGCCGGAACTTGCGGGGGCGCAGGAAAAGAAATAGGGACGAGGGATGTTTTTGTAAGGTGAAGATTAGAACCAAGTTTGTTTGTCAGAATTGCGGACATGAGGAGCCCAAGTGGTTGGGCAAGTGTCCTGCCTGCGGCAAGTGGGATACTCTGGTGGAGGAGGTTCCTGTGCCGGAAAAATTGCAGAAAACCTATCTGCCGGAGAGTGTCAATAGGGCAGTTCCCAAGCCGTTGAGTGCCATTGTGGAGAAGGATACGGAGCGGCTCAGTACCGGCATCCGTGAGTTTGACCGGGTGCGGGGGGGCGGGGTTGTGCCCGGCTCTTTGATTTTATTGGGAGGTACTCCAGGCATCGGCAAGAGTACCATT
>JAZLMD010000032.1:0-4441 GCA_045598465.1 Acidaminococcaceae bacterium
TGATGGCACTGGCCAGTGACCTGCTTTACCTGTGTTTCTGTGTCTACCTGATGTTCTCAGAAGACACTTGGACACCGGGTGTGTTGCTGTTGCTCATTGCCTCCCTGGAGAGCTACTCTTCCTTTGAAAAAATCCCGGGCACCTGCCACGAGGCGGAGGACGGCTACACCTACCCCGCCCTCTGGTGGCGCCATATGACGGTGGGCAGTTCCCTCTTCATCCTCACCCGGCTGCTGGAAGTTGAAAAAATTCTGGCCCAATAAAATTCGCCAACAAAAAACCGCCCCAAGGCGGTTTCTTATTGGTATCATACCCTTAATTTAGTATAAAATGCTCCACCCAAGACAAGCCACACTGCCAGCATAATGTAACTCTCCGTACCGAAATGTACCGACTCAAAACCGGGAATGGGCACCAACTGAAGAACAATAAACGCAGCACTGAAAAACGCACCCACAACGGCCATAATCTTAAGGAACATACTGCCGTCCCCGTCACGCTTCATCATTACCAAAGTACTCAGGCAGGTGGCTCCGTAACCGATGGAGGCACCAATGGCACTCATATCCAAAAACCAGCCCAAGGCCTCACGTCCCAAGATTGGACCGGTGAGGGAAACCATCATACAGAAGAACATGGCCGCCTTGGGAGTGCCTGTATTAGCATTGATGGTGCCAAAAATTTTCGGCAAATAACCGTCCCTGGCCATGGAGAACATCAGCCGGCTGGAAGCCATGTAAAAACCCATAATGCCGGTCAAAACCGCACAACTCACGGCAACACCCACCAGCACCTTGCCAAACACCCCCAACAATCTTTCCGCCGCCGCCAAAAGCAGCCAGGGGGTACCTTCCGCATTGACAATCAGATCCGGCCAATTGGTCAGTGCCGCTGCAGTGATGGTGTTATTCGCCATGTAAACGAAACAACCGAAGAGAATGGCCACAATCATAATAAAACTTACTTTCCTGTGGCTGAACTTGAATTCCTCCGCCGCCTGGGGAATGGTATCAAACCCCACGTAGGCCCAGGGTGCAATGGCAAAGGTTGCCAAAATTGCTTCCACAATCCCCCTGCCCCCTTCACGTACAAAAGGTGCCACACCTGTATATGTCCCTGCTTTGGCTGCTGCCACGGCAGCCGCCTTGTTGAACCCCCAAAGAGGTGCCATATTATCAAAGGTAGTATAGGTGCTTACGAGGGCGGATATGGTCAAAATACTCACACTTATAACAAGCCCTGCCGCCAAACAGGTCTGAATGATGCCGGCCACCCTCACCCCACGGACATTAAAATGGTAGAAGAGAATCAGGATAGCCATGGCAAAAAACATTTCCCCGGCATACACATCAAAACCGGCAACGCTGTAGTGAAATCCGAACCGCAGGACAGGTCCGAAAAGCCCGTGGACAATAAGCCCGATGGCCGTACTGTTCATAGGCACATTGGTGAGATATGCCGCCACCAGAAACCAGCCGCAAACATAAGCCGCCACCTTGCCGAAACATGCCTTGGTATAAGTGAACTCGCCGCCCGCATTGGGAAACTTGGGCACCATATAGGCATAGGAATAAGCAATTACAATCATAACCAGCGCCCCCAGAACCATGGCGATGGCAGTGCCAGCAACACCGCTATTGAACAGAAATTTTTTACCCGGGTTAATAAAGCTGCCCCAACCGATAATACAGCCGAAGGCAATGGCCCAAACATGCATAGGATTAAGCTGTTTACGCAATTCGTTCTTCTCGTTCATTTTTCCTCCTTTTCGGCCCTTAGCCCTAAACATCATAGGTCTTATCAATGGCCTTCAATTCCCTGAAGGTATCGATTTCCACAATGTCCTCCGCCCTACACTCCCGTACCGCCACCCGGTACTGGTCTTTAAACACTTTTAATGCCACCTGCTCCCAGTAAAACTCCTTGCCACCGGGCATTTCATAGGCCTGCTTAATATGGTTGGCCAACTTCTTCCCATCTTCCTCAGTCCAATAGGAAATCCCTACCATTTGGTATGTATCCAAACCGCCCACCTTTTGAGCGGTGATGATGCCGTCCTTGGTATCAAAACACCAATCGTCACTGCGTTCCATCTTTATGCCCAGGAAATTGGACCGGTACTGATACTTAGTAATCAACTTCGGATTGCTCAACACCAAATCCGCCTCAAAAACATAGGCATTACCCAGCAAATAACGGGCCACCATGGCACTGCTGATGTTGTTGGCTTCGTTATAAACCGGGTTCTCAATAAACTTCAACATGGGATACTTGTACAACAACTGGTCAAACTGGTCGCCAAGATATCCCCGTACAATGGTTATATCCTCAATACCGGCCCCCAAACAGGCATCAATCAGCCCGTCAATAATCCTTTGACCGTGGACCCGAACAAGGGGCTTAGGTGTGTTGAAGGTAATTGGTACCAAACGGCTGCCAAAACCTGCCGCAATGAACACCGCCCGCCTGACCCTGTAGGGGTCCAGAGCCCTACGCCCCCTATCGGTAATCACCCCGTCCTGAACCAATTTCAACTCACTCAACTCTCTCATGGTACGGTTCACACTGCCCAAAGATAAGCCGCTCACATCTGCCAATTCCCTTTGGCTCAAGGTCTTACCCTCTTGTTCCGACAATAACACTAAAATATCAAATTGTTTTTTCGTAAGTTCCAATTCAACCACCATCCTTTATCTTTTGAACGCCAGCCCCGTGATTTCGTCTATGGCTTTGCCAAATCAAACACAGTGTTCCACGAACACTGTGTTTCTTAATTTTTTGAACATTATACCCAAACTTCCTCGCCTTGTCAAGCATTATGACAAAAAAGTTTATGCCACTCAATCTTGGAGCGAGGCGGGTCGCCTTCCAGGGCACTAGGCCTTAGGCATTAGGCATTAGTGAAGTCACTACAAAGCGGACGTTTTGTCTTCTTATTGATGCTTTCGCAAAAACTCTTTCATCAAAATTCCTTCGTAAAAAAATGATTGCAACGTGTAAAACCGATTTTTCGGTAGCGATACCATAGAACAAAGTATTGCTACCGGAAAATCTCATTTTCACATAATCAACAAAAATAACAATCCGTTTTTACATTGCCCAGCAAGTTATGCTATAATAAAACAAAAACAGAAGGTGAAGATATGCTTAAGTCAGCTAATGCGGATAATTTACAATTTTGGTTACAGCAACAGGATGCCCAAACCCTGGAGAAGCTGCTCGGCAAAAATCGGGACGAACTGCTCCGGACTGCAAAAGATTTTGAACCGGCTTTGGGTGTGGATATTTTGCAGTCCCTGATAGAAATTCCTCTTCTTGGCGAACCCTGTGCGGATATTTCCTTCAGCTACGACAGCAAGGATTTCCGTACCAATTATTTCAACAGCGAAGCAGGACGGAGGATTCAACCCCTGTTCCAATACTGCTCCCTGCTTATCAATGACAGCAATCCCCTGTTCGTTGAAATTGACACCAGCAGGCACAACCCGGTCCCCGGCATCTTTTTGGATTGCCTAAAGTACGGTGATGTGATTTTTGAGCGGTTATGGCAAAAGGGGGCGGAGCCGGCCCAATGGAACCGGGTACGTACACTAATCCGCAACTTGCCGGGTCTTTGGCAACTTCTCTACGTAGGTTTCATGCCCAATCGTCAGGACATTCCCCTGAAACTGATTTTCGTCAGGTTGGACCGGGAGAACAACTATCTGCCCAATAGTCCTGAGGATATAAAGGCCCTGTTGGATTATCTCGGCCACGAACCCCTGCCCCGGGATGCCCGGGAGAAACTGAATGCCCTCAAGAATTTGGGCTTTGACAAAATCACTGTCAGTATGGATATGCTGCCAAACGGCAGTTTCGGCCCCGTTTTGGGTACGGAGATTTTTCTTCTTGAGGACTTGGACACCCCCCAGGAACTTTTGAACACAGAGGAAGGGAAGAAACTCATACAACAGCTTCATGATTGGGGGCTGGCGGACGGGCGGACGGAACAACTGTCCCGTTGCTGCGGAATTTTCTTCCCACCCAGAAATTTTCAATGTATGGAATCCCAGTTCCAGGTTTTCCCAAACCATATCAAACTACGTTGGCAGGATGGCCGACCCCTGCCGGCCAAGGCCTACCTTTCCGTCAACAGTTATTTCCGCCAATAAATATGGCATAAAAAATCCCGCCGCACTGCGACGGGATTTTTGCTGACTTTTATTACATTTGACCGCTGATGAGGAAGTGAATCCTGGTTTTACTCACCGTACCCTGCTCCGTTGAAGGAAATTCCTTAATTAACGGGAAAGCGATGCAGACGCTACTATAAATGTTCTTGTTCCAGCTGCTCTTGATACCTAAACCCACAGATTGCAGCACCCTGTCCTTCCAGCCGGTCTCACCCTCATCCCCGATGATACCATAGTCATAGAAGGCAAAAGCGTTGTGCTTCCTGTCC
>JAZLMD010000033.1:0-2070 GCA_045598465.1 Acidaminococcaceae bacterium
GGATTTGGCCATGCCTGAGGGAAATTTTGAAATCAGATTCTTAACTGGTGAACTTGGTGCCTTCGGACGGGACCAACTGCAATTTTATTTCACTGCCAACCGGGGTGAACCGGCTCAGGAATTGGGCAGGGTGGCCAGCGGCGGTGAACTGAGCCGGGTGGCTTTGGCGGTGAAAACCGTGCTTGTAACCAAGGAAGATGTGGGGACCATGGTGTTTGACGAAATTGATGCGGGGGTTGGTGGTGTTACGGCGGAACGGATGGCAGAAAAAATGGCACTCCTGGCGGAGCATAACCAGGTGCTTTGTATCACCCATTTGCCTCAGATTGCGGCTTTTGCACAACAGCATATCTATATTGAAAAACGGGCAGAGGCGGACCGCACCATTACCGAACTGAAAGTTTTGGATAAAACCGAACGGATTGGAGAACTGGCCAGAATGGCCGCCGGCAGCAACAAATCGTCTGCGGCGTTAAAAACGGCAAAGGAATTACTGGAAAATGCAAGTAAAAAAATTTCATGAGGCGGCTTTGGATGAGAAAAAGGTCACTACACGGGATGTGTTCCAAGGGAATTTGCTTAAGGTAAAACAAGACAGGGTGATACTGCCGGACGGCAGGACTGCGGACAGGGAATACATCCGTCATCCCGGGGCGGTGGCGGTGGTGCCTATTTTGGATGATGGCAGGGTGGTGCTGGTCAAACAGTGCCGTTATCCGTTGGATACAGTGATGTGGGAAATCCCCGCAGGGAAACTGGACAAGGGACCGGGGGAGGACCTGTTGGAATGTGCCCAAAGGGAATTGAGCGAAGAGACGGGCTACGAAGCCAAAGAGTGGGAGTATCTGTTCCCCATAGCCACAACTCCTGGTTTCAGTGATGAAATCATTCATTTGTTTGCGGCAAAAGGTCTGACCGCCCACCGCCAGCATCCGGATGAGGATGAATTTATTACCTGTAAAACATTTACAATTGATGAAATAAAGAGTATGATATCGGATGGTAGATTTTTCGATGCTAAAAGCATTTGTGCGTTGCTATATTTAGGAGGAAGAAAATGAAAGTTACACTGAAAGATGGAAGTGTTAAGGAATTTGCTCCTGGAATTATTTTGGGGGAAATTGCCAAAAAAATTAATCAGAAATTGGGCAAGGAGGCCCTCCTGGCTGTGGTGGACGGGGTGAATAGGGATTTGAGCGACACCCTTGACCATGATGCCAAGGTGGAATTTGTCACTCCTGATACCCCGGAGGGCTTGCATGCCATCCGGCATACTGCGTCCCATGTGATGGCCCAGGCCATCCAGCACTTGTTCCCCGGTGTTAAGTTTGCCATCGGTCCGGCCATAGAGAACGGTTTCTACTATGACCTGGACAGCGACCACACCTTCACGCCGGAGGATTTGGCGGCTATTGAGAAGGAAATGGCTAAGATTGTTAAGCAGAACATTCCCTTGAAACGCAGTGAACTGCCCCGTGCGGAGGCCCTGGCTAAATTTGCGGCTGAGGGTGAAAAGTACAAAGTGGAACTCATTAACGATTTGCCCGAGAACGCCATCATCAGCACCTATACCCAGGGTGATTTTACTGACCTTTGCGCAGGCCCCCATTGTCCCAGCACGGGCAAAGTGAAGGCCTTCAAACTGCAGAGTATTGCCGGTGCCTATTGGCGCGGCAGCGAGAAAAATAAAATGCTGCAACGTATTTACGGTACGGCCTTTGATACCAAAGAGAATTTGGAAAAATATCTGAATATGCTGGAAGAGGCGGCCAAGCGTGACCACAGGAAACTGGGCAAAGAATTGGATTTGTTCTGCATTTTGGACGAAGGTCCCGGCTTCCCCTTCTTTATGCCCAACGGTATTATTATCCAAAACGAATTGATTAACTATTGGCGGCAGGTACACCGTCGTTACGGTTATGAAGAAATCAAAACACCCATGATTCTGAACCGTGAACTGTGGGAGAGAAGCGGCCACTGGAATCACTACAAGGAAAATATGTATTTTACCAAAATTGACGAAGGTGATTATGCGGTTAAACCTATGAACTGCCCGGGCGGTATGTTGGT
>JAZLMD010000034.1:0-4108 GCA_045598465.1 Acidaminococcaceae bacterium
TGCAACAGCAGTTGGACCTCATCATCATCCAACTCCCTTATTTTCCCTCTGCCAAGGCCACCCAAAACAAGCGGTCCCATTTTTGTCCTTTGCAAATCCCGCACACGAAAACCGATGGCATCACACATTCTCCTTACCTGACGGTTTCTCCCCTCATGAATGGTGATATTGAATTCCGTCGTTTCCTTTTCCCTGTCATAACCGATTAAATCCACAGTAGCCGGAGCCGTCAGACCATCCTCCAGCTCCACCCCCATACGCAGCTTGTCCAACTTCGCAAGGGGCACTATCCCAAGAACCTTCACACGGTAGGTCTTACGAATCTCATAACTGGGATGAGTCAGTTTCTGGGCCAGTTCGCCGTCATTGGTCAAAAGCAGAAGCCCCTCCGTATTATAATCAAGCCGTCCCACAGGATAAACCCGTTCACCCAGGCCCCTGGCAAAGTCGCTGATACATTTGCGGCCCTCCGGATCCTTCATGGTGGTTACCACTCCCCTGGGTTTATTGAACATATAGTAACTTCTGGTTTTTGCCGCCAGCGGCCTGCCGTCCACAGTTATCCTGTCATGGTTCAGATCCGCCTTAACACCCAACTCATTGGCAACCCTGCCGTTCACCTTCACCCTGCCCGCAAGAATAATCTTCTCCGCCTCCCGACGGGATGCGACCCCGGCAGCGGCAATAATCTTTTGCAAACGCTCCATCAGTTCTGCGGCTCCTTCACAATCGTCAAAAGCTGCTCCCGGGCCGACTTACCGTCCACATTCCCGTTTTCATCCAGCGGTAAGGAAAGCTGCACCTCCCCAAAAGCGTTGACCATCACATCCTGGTCATCGGGATTCGGCAAATCCGCCAAAGAATTCAAACCGAAAGTGGTCAGGAATTTCTCCGTGGTCTTGTAAAGCAGGGGATTGCCCAGGGCCTTCTTATGCCCTGCCTCATCAATCAATCCCAAATCCAACAGGGTGTTCACCACCCCGTCCACCTTCACGCCCCTGATTTGCTCCATCTCCAAACGGGTCACAGGTTGTTTGAAGGCAATAATTGCCAGTGTCTCCATGGCAGCATTGGACAACTTAACTTCCTTATGCTTCTCCATACGGCTGGTGGCTTCAAAATACATGGGCTTGGTCACCAACTGAATACCCTCATTCACCCTGCGGAGCATCAGCCCCCGATTTTCATTTTCGTTATAAAATTTCTCTAATTCCTCAAGAGCGGTATAGGCCTGGGAAACCTCCACCGTCAGGGCATTGGCCAAATCCTGTACGGAAATGGGGTCCCCGCTGGCGAAAAGCACCGCCTCCATCGCTCCCAGTATTCTTTTAAACTCCATCCTTCACATTCTCTCTCGCAAAAATATAGATTGGTGCAAACTGCACCTTCTGTTCAATAATAACCTTCCCCGCCTTCAACAATTCCAAAAGACCCAGGAAGGACGCTATCTTCTCCGCCCTGTGACCGCTGGTGAAAAAATCGCTCAACAGCACTCCACCGGAAGCGGACCGCAAACTTTCCATAATATCCCGCATCTTGGCTTCCACAGAAAAGGCCTGGGGTTCAATGTAAGCCACCTCGCCCCGCCTTTCTTCAACAATCCCCGCCAAAGCCAGCAGCAAATCACGAAGTGTATAAACGGCAATTTTAACCATGGCCTTGGTATATACCGGTGCATGGGCAATTTGCTTGTCCGCCACCGCCTTCAACTCTGCCAAAGCCGCCGCCCGGCTCTTGATTTTCCGATACTCCAAAAGCATCTCAATCAAAACCTGACGGGGATCCTGCTCATCCTCTTCCCCATCCGCATCCACGGGCAATTTCGGCAGAAGCAGACGGGATTTTATTTGCAGAAGAGTGGCAGCCATCACCAAAAATTCCGTGGCCACCTCCATATCAAACTCCTGCATGGCCTGCAAAGCGGCCATATATTGATCCGTGATTTCCACAATGGGAATATCAAAAATATCGTATTTATTTTCGTGGATCAAATGCAACAGAAGGTCCAAGGGCCCCTCAAATTGCTCAATCTTGACCTTAACCACTACCTTCTACTCTTCATCCCTCACAGAACATTCATGGCCTGCTTGATTTCCAACATATTCCTGGAGGCAATCTCCTGGGCCCTCCTGTCCCCGTGTTCCAGAACTTCTTTTACAAAACCGGGTTTCTTCTCCAATTCCGCCCGTTTCTCATGAATACCGGCCAAAAGTGTATTCATCTTCTCCGCCAAACATTTCTTGCATTGTACACAGCCGATATCCCCCGCCTTGCACCTTGCAGTAATACTCTCACAATCTTCTGTATTAAACACTTTTTGGAACTGATGCACGATACAAACCTCCGGATGTCCCGGATCCGTCTTCTTGATTCTGGCAGGATCCGTGGTCATCATCTTCACCTTGGCGGTCAGTTCCTCCGCCGAAGCCCCAAAAGGAATAGTATTACCATAACTCTTACTCATCTTACGGCCGTCAATTCCCGGCAAAACCTTGGCCTTGCTGAACACCGCCTGGGGCTCCGGGAACACTTCCTTTTTGTAAAGATAGTTGAAACGGCGCACAATCTCACGGGTCAGCTCCAAATGGGCACTCTGATCCTCACCCACAGGCACATGGGTTGCCTTGTAAAGCATAATATCCCCTGCCATCAGCACAGGATAACCCAAAAAACCATAGGTATGCAAATCCTTGTCCGTACCCTCCAAATCACGAATCTTGTCCTTATATGTGGGCACACGCTCCAGCCACCCCAAAGGGGTACTCATCCCCAAAAGCAACGCCAATTCCGCATGCTCCTTCACATGGCTCTGTACAAAAATAATATTCTTCTCCGGATCCAGGCCGGCACTGAGCCAGTCAATGGCCATCTCATGAATATTTTCCTGCAACTTGGAGGTATCCGCATAAGAAGAAGTCAATGCATGCAAATCCGCAATAAAGAAAATGCACTCATAGTCATTCTGCAGTTTCACCCAATTTTCCAATGCACCCATATAATTACCCAAATGAAAACGTCCGGATGGTTGCATACCGCTTAAAATTCTGCCCATAACAAACTCCTTTTCCTAAAAAACAATATTGAGAACCGAATTGACCAGACCGATATACATCTGTGCCAAAGGGTTGATAATCGCCCCCACAATCCCGGTCAGCACCAAAGCCATAAGAATGTAGAACCCGTAACGTTCCACAGTATCTTCATACTTGTAAAGATACTGCGGCGGCATAAACTCCAACAACAGCTTGGAGCCGTCCAAAGGCGGGATGGGAATCAAATTGAAAAAAGCAAACCACACATTGTAAAGCATCATCCATTGCAAAAAACTGAAAACCGTCTGGGTTATCAAATCAAACTTGAACAGTAAAGCCCCTACAAAAGCCGCCAAAAAACACAAAAAGAGATTGGCTGCCGGCCCTGCCAAACTGACTTTGATAATACCGGCACGCCGGTCACGGAAATTATTGGAATTGACCGGAACCGGTTTTGCCCAACCGAACCCTGCCAAAATCAGCATCAAAGCCCCAAAAGGGTCCAAATGCACCATAGGGTTCATACTCATCCTACCGCTGAAGCGGGCCGTGGGATCACCCATACTGTCCGCAGCCAGGGCATGGGCATACTCATGAATAGTAATGGCAAAAAGCAATGCCGGTACTCTGAAAATCATGGAAGATATATCAAGCATACATACTCCTTAGTCACAACAACAGAATCACACATAAAACCAATTGTGCATTATAACACATTAGACAAACTATTACAAACATAAAATCGGCTTGCTTATTTCCCTTCTTACGCCTTACACTTTATTTCCTCAATTCTCCTGAATAGCTATATCGAAAGCTTGAAGTAAGTACCCGACAAAAGAAGGGCCCGCATTTCTGCGAGCCCTTCTTAGTTTTTTATTCCCCACCACCGGGATCAGTCAACGGCGTCTTAGTAACCGTACGGTAGTAGCAGTTACCGACCGCAGTCAAACTCTCACCCTGAGAAGTCAGAAAAACATCGGAATCAATGATGTCCTCCATGGCCGAAACCGCCTGGGACAAGGTCAAATCCGCCTTCGGATCCCTGACAGTAATCGTATATTCCTTGTCAGATGCCG
>JAZLMD010000035.1:0-2480 GCA_045598465.1 Acidaminococcaceae bacterium
ACCCTGTTGGTGTCCTGATATTCGTCCACCATAATGTAGTGGAAACGTTGTTGGTATTTGTTCCGCACTTCCCCGTTTTCCTGCAACAGTTTTACGGCCACCAGCAGCAGATCGTCAAAATCCATGGCATTGTTGGCCTTCAGCCGCCGTTGGTATTCCCCATAAATTTCTGCGGTTTTCAGATGGTAAAAGTTTCCCTCCGACTGCATCTGTTGGGCAAAATCGGAGGGGCCCAGCATGGCGTTCTTGCCCCCGGAAATAACGCTCAATACGGAGTTGGCAGGATAACGTTTTTCCTCCAGCCCCATATCCTTCAGAATTTGCTTAATTAAGGATTTTTGGTCGTTGGTGTCATAGATGGTGAAATTTTGGCTGTAGTCGGTCAGGTTTTCCGCCTCAAACCGCAACAGCCGGGCACAGAAGGAGTGGAAGGTCCGGAGTTCCACCTGCCTGGCGGCATAGCCCGCCATCCGGTCCACCCTTTCCCGCATTTCTTTGGCGGCCTTGTTGGTGAAGGTGATGGCCAAAATCCGCCAGGGTTCCACACCCTGATTCAAAAGATGGGCAATGCGGCAGGTCAGCACCTTGGTTTTGCCGCTGCCGGCCCCGGCGATAATCAGCATGGGACCTTCTGTGGCCCGTACTGCCTCCGCCTGTTGTTTGTTCAAATTTTTAAAAATATCTTCTCTATTCATAATATTTTATTATAGCATTTTTTGTGGTACAATTAAAAGCATGGATTTAGGGAAAATTTGGCGTGCGGTTATTGAATTTGATATGTTGCAGGCCGGGGACAGGGTGCTTATCGGTTTCAGCGGGGGCAAGGACAGTATGCTTCTGACGGCGGCATTGGCCGAGTTGCAGCGGCATGCCCCCTTCCGGTTCGAAGTGGGGGCCTTTACGGTGGATACGGGTTTTGTGCCCGGGTTCGCCGAGGAAAAATACCGGAGTTTTTGTCAGCGGTTTGCCGTTCCCTGGTACAGCGAACGAATCAATGTGCCGGAGCTGGTCAAGGATAATTCCCCCTGCTATTCCTGTGCCTATTTTCGCAGGGCGGTGCTGAACAGGAACGCCCGGGAGCGGGGCTTCAACAAGGTGGCCCTGGCTCATCATGGTGATGATGCGGTGGAAACTTTTGTTATCAATCTTTTTACCAGCGGCCAGCAGAAAACTTTTTGCCCGGTGACGGAACTGAGCCGCAGCGGCATCACTGTCATCCGACCCCTTGTGTACTACCGGGAGGCGGAGATTGAAAAGGAAGTAAGGGAGCTGGGATTTGAACCCATCAAGAATGCCTGTCCCTATGACGGGAATACCATCAGACAAAGGGTGAAGGAGGATTTGGCGGAGTGGGACGCCAAATATCCGGAACTCTATGCCCATTTGGCGGTGGCCATGCGGCGGCAGCAGGGTATGGAACTTTGGCCGCAAAAACTGACTAAGGAAGAACTGGTGGATAAATTCCACGCTTTTTGGAGTAAAAAATCATGAAGATATTTTGTATCGGGGATTTGCATTTGAGCGGTCAGCCGCCCCGAAAACCCATGGAGGTTTTTGGCGGACATTGGCTGAACCATCCGGAAAAAATAAAAGAGAATTGGCTGAAGATGGTGGAATCTGAGGATGTGGTCATTATTGCCGGGGATATTTCCTGGGGAATGAATTTGCAGGAGGCGGATGAGGATTTGCAGTGGGTGCAACAGTTGCCCGGAAAGAAACTTTTGCTCCGAGGCAACCATGATTACTGGTGGACCTCCGTCAGCAAAATGCGGGCCCGGTACCCAGGACTGCAGTTCATCCAGAATGATTTTGTGCTTTTGGGGACTTTGGCCATCTGCGGCAGTCGGGGTTGGAAAGTGCCATCCAACGAGGATTTTACGCCGGAGGATCAAAAGATTTTTGACAGGGAGCTGCTGCGGCTGGATATGGGGCTGGCCAGGGCGGTGCAGGCGGGTGCCGGGGAAATTGTGGTGGCATTGCATTTCCCCCCGATTTTCCGTGAGGATGAGGAAAACGGTTACATGGAACTGTTCAGAAAATATCCCGTGAAGCAGGTGCTTTTCGGCCATATCCACGGGGAGAATAACATAGTGATGTTTGAAGGGGAAAGGGAAGGGATACGGTATAAACTTTGTTCTTGTGACACCCAGGGTTTTACGCCGGTGCTTGTCAGGGAATGCTGACTAAATTGATATGCAAAAAACTTGCAGAAAAACCGGCGAAGTACTATAATGTAAAGACACCTTAACGTAAAGAATATAAGTTTCTGAGTTTGGGAGGAAGTAAAATGAATAGGAAGTCATTGCTTGCTTTAGGCATTATTATGAATATGGGATTGGCAGTTCCGGCCCTGGCCGGCGGACCTAATGATCCGGGCGGTGAGGCAGCCGGTCCCCAATTGAATCGGGTTATGGAGATGTTGGAGCGGGCCCGGGTGGAACAGCAGATTGAGGAGGACAGGAAGCGTCAGAGTGCCAAGA
>JAZLMD010000036.1:0-3381 GCA_045598465.1 Acidaminococcaceae bacterium
TTTCATTGCCAATTACCTTTTTCATATGAATTTTCTGACGGTAATTTGTGCCATAGGAACCATTCTGGGGCATATCTATTCGCTTTTTTTGGGCCTGAGGGGGGGCAAGGGGGTGGCCACCGGCATGGGGCTTTTGATTTATCTGATGCCGGATGTATGCGTCATCAGTTTAGCGGTGTGGGGGCTGGTGGTTTTTTTCACCCGCTATGTTTCCTTGGCATCCATAGTGGCTGCGGCAATCGGGCCCTTCTTGGGCTGGTACCTTCACTACCCCAGATCTTATATTGCCCTTTCCGCTATTTGCGGTTTGTTTATCATCATTCGCCACAAGGAAAACATCTTACGCTTGATGCATGGAACTGAAAGTAAGATAAAAATGGGTAATCCCAAAATGTTGAAATAGGAGGCCGTTATGCAAAAGACAGGTAATTTTTATTTGGTGTCAGAAATTATTCTTCCGGAAGCCATCAAAAAAACCATTAAAGTTAAGGAACTGTTGCGTTACGATGACAACATCACCATCCAAAATGCGGTGCGTGAATGTGACTTAAGCCGCAGCGCATTTTACAAGTACAAGGACTTTGTTTTTCCGTTCTATGACGCCAGCAAGGAAAAAATTATCAGTTTGTCTTTGCTATTGGAACATAAGAAAGGTGTTTTGAGTTCCGTTTTGAATGCCATCGCCAACGATGGGGGGAGTGTTATCACCATTAACCAAGGTATACCGCTGCAGGGGGTGGCCATGACGACACTTTCTATTGATACTAAAACTTTAATAATCGAACCGGAAGCGCTTTTGGATAAAATTCGCATGATTGAAGGTGTGAAACGACTGGAAGTCATCGGACAAAATTTATAAGAATTGAGGAGAGAAAATGGATACTGTAAAACTTGGGCTCTTGGGAGCAGGTACCGTAGGCGGTGGTGTGATTAAGGTTCTGGAAAAGAATGCTGAGGACATTGCTAAGAAAACCGGAGAAAAGATTCGGGTGGTTAAAATCTTTGGCCTTTCCAAGGATATGTCGCTGTATGAAAAGGAGTATGGCAAAAACTACATTTATACAGACAAAATTGAAGACATTTTGGATGACAAGGAAATCAAGATTGTGGTGGAACTGATTGGCAGGGAACATCCCGCCCTGGAGTTCATTGCGGAGGCCTTAAAAAAAGGTAAATCTGTAATCACCGCTAATAAGGATGTGATTGCCAAATACGGTAAGGAACTATTTGCTTTGGCGGAAGCAAATAGGACGGATTTATTGTTTGAAGCTAGCGTGGCGGGGGGCATCCCTATCATCACACCCTTGAAAACATCCTTGGCAGCCAACCGAATCAACAGTGTTATGGGTATAGTCAACGGTACTACCAACTATATGTTGACCAAAATGACCAAAGAAGGTGTGGATTATGGGGATGTATTGAAGGAAGCGCAGGCCAAGGGTTATGCAGAGAGTGACCCCACTGCGGATGTGGAGGGACTGGATGCGGCCCGAAAAATTGTCATCTTGGCCTCCATCGCCTTCAACAGCCGTTTTTCTCTTGAAGATGTGGATATCAAAGGCATTCAGGATATTTCTATCCGTGACATCCAATTTGCCAAGGAACTGGGCTATTCTATTAAATTGCTGGCCGTGGCCAAAAGGGATGAGGAACATGGTGTCAGCATCTCCGTACATCCGGCCATGTTGCCGGAGGAACACCCGTTGGCCAACGTCAATGATGTTTATAATGCTATCTTCGTAGTTGGGGATGCGGTGGGCGACACCATGTTCATGGGCATGGGGGCAGGCCGGTTCCCCACAGCCAGTGCGGTTTGCAGTGACATTATGGAAGCGGTCAGAAATTTGCGTAACAATGACAGGGGACGTATCAGTTGCACCTGTTTCAACGAAAAGAAACTGTGTGCGAAAAAGGATATGTATACCCCTTGCTATATCCGTATGAACGTGACGGATGAACCCGGGGCCTTGAGTGCTATTGCAGCGGCTTTCGCATCCCAAAAGGTCAGCTTACGTAATGTGGTGCAAAAAGACCTGCCCAACGGTGCGGCGGAAATCGTAGTAATTACTCATAGGGTAAGCGAAATGAATTTGGAAATGGCATTGAACCTTTTAAAAGTATTGCCTGTTGTAGCTAAAATTTGCAGTGTAATAAGAGTGGAGGATAAGGATTTAGATTGAATAAGATAACTTTAAAAATACCTGCTACCTCGGCCAATTGCGGACCGGGCTTTGATTGTCTGGGGGTGGCGCTGAACCTTTACAACGAAGCCACCTACGAAATTACCGATAACGGAAAATTGGAATTGGAAATTGAAGGCGAAGGTGCGGGCTATATGCAGTCCGGCAGTTACAACCTGGCCTTCAGCAGTTTTTTCAGAGTGTGGAACAAAGTGACCAATGGCAGACATATCGGCCTGAAACTAAAACAGGTGAACCGCATTCCCATGAGCCGTGGTTTGGGTTCCAGCTCTTCCGCCATTGTGGGTGGAGTATTGGCCGCCAGTATTCTGAGTGAGGGGAATTTGTCAAAAGAGGAGCTGTTGCGTTATGCCAATTCTTTGGAAGGGCATCCCGACAATGTGGCTCCGGCTATCTATGGTAACTTTACCATCAGTTTTTTTGAGTCCCTGGGACCGAAATGCTTTGTATTGCAACCGGCCAAACCGCTTAAATTTGTGGCTTGTGTTCCGGAACTGAAATTATCTACGGAACTGGCACGCAAAGCTATTCCCTTTAAAATCAACCACAAGGATGCGGTGGTGAACGCCAGCCGTACCGCACTTTTGGTGGCTGCCCTGACATCAGGAAAATATGAATACTTGCCTACGGCCATGCAGGACAAACTGCACCAGCCCTATCGGGCACATCTTATCCCGGGATTACGGGAGGCCTTCTACGGGGCCAGGAACAAAGGGGCATATAGTGCCATTATTAGCGGGGCGGGTTCAACCATTATGGCCTATGCATCCCCGGATCGGGATTTGGAAGCCATCGGTGCAGCCATGCAAAATGCCTTGAAACTCAAGGGTGTGGAAAGCCGGTACCATATCTTCGACATGGATACCCAGGGTGCAAGAATAGCGGATTAAAGGAATGAGCAACATCAAAAAAAGCAGCTGATTGTTGAAATCAGTTGCTTTTTTTGTTACAATGTGACGGTGGCATTAAAAAAAGATATTTGAACAAGGAGTGCGATTTTATGAAAAAGTATAATGTGGCTATTTTGGGTGCTACAGGTGCGGTGGGCACAGAGTTTTTGAAGTTAATTGAGGAACGGAAATTTCCCTTTGATGAGTTGCGGCTTTTGGCTTCCAAACGGAGTGCCGGTAAAAAACTGATGACCTGCGGCAGGGAGTTTGTTGTGCAGGAGGCCACGGCC
>JAZLMD010000037.1:0-2510 GCA_045598465.1 Acidaminococcaceae bacterium
AGCCAACAGGGTTCAGGAAAGTCGGCATAATGGGAACTCTTGTCCGCACCTAAAGGGGCGGGGGACCGACGATAGGTTTATCCGGTGGCCGGTGGTGGGGTGAGCAATTACGCTGTTACTGATGAAAAGGTAAAAGCTTAAAGTTGTGGAAAAATGTTTCTGTGATTGAAATAGGTGTCAGGGAAGTCAGCATAATGGGAACTTTTTCCGCCTCAGGCGTGGGGCGGGGGTATCCAAAAAGCAAGTTTGCTTTTTGGGTGGTGGGGTCGCTCACTGCGAGTTAGAAGTTACAAGTTAGAAGTTAGAAATTAAAGGAAATATGTTCCTGCGATTAGAGCTTTAGTCAGCAAATGATTTTCAGTTTTCTACTTCTTGTTGGAAGAGAGCGACCCTCCCCGTCTGCCCCTGTGTTCCTACCCCCTTCGCCACTTCGTGGCCCTCTTCCCCCTGTTGGGGGACGCAAGGGCAGCCACCCCTCCCACGCCTGGGAGGGAAAAAGTTAGCACAGTGCCGACTTTTCCGCTACAATTACAGGAACATTTTACCATTCCTACGCCTTACGCCCTGCGCTCTGCGCCCTGTAATCCCCTGAACCCTGATGGCTGTTGGCTGAACCCTGTCGCCGCAGGCGACTTACGCCCTGGAGCGGAGCGACTTCGCACTCGGGCAAAGCGACGCTTTGCACATTAGAGTATAGCGAAAGAGTTTTACAGCAGCTGCTTCTGCTACAATATATCTTGAAGATAGTCCTGTTATGGAGCGGATTGGTGATGCCCTATGTTTATTAGAGCTTGTATGGTCGTCTAAAGATTTTATTACCTCGTATTTTTTCTGTTCGTTTATTGATAACACTACCTTTCTTATGATAAACAACCCCATCTCTTGATGAAGATAGTTTAGCATATTTGGGACATTTTCCCTTGTGGTATATTGAGACATTATCACTTGTGGCCCATAGCTGGCGTAACTTTTAAAAGCATTTGTTTGACAAAAGTTATGAAAGGTTATATAATTTTTCAAAAGTTATATAAGGTTATGAAAGATTTTGGAAGTTATGAAAAGTTATATAAACTTTTGTGAGTTATGAAAGGAATGTGTGATGAATAATCCGTTTTCGTTGACATTTGGCAAACAACCCAAGAGTTTGATTGGTCGTGACAGTCAGATTGATGAGATAGTCAGCAGTTTCAGTGCGGACCCGCCGGATTATCAGGTGTGTATGCTGACCGGTGTCAGGGGTGTGGGCAAGACAGTGTTTTTGACATCTGTGGCTAATGAGTTGCGTCAAAATAAGGATTGGCTGGTGTTGGATTTGAGCCCTGAACGGAATTTGCTGGACTCCATGGTGGCGGAGCTGGCTGATAATACTAATTTCTTGGATTATTTGAAACGGACTAAGATAAGCATTTCTGCCTTTGGCTTGGGTTTGAAGTTTGGCGAAGGTGGGGCGGTTAAGGGCAGTGCTGTGGTGCTGGACAAGATGTTAGCCCAGTTGACCAAGGGAAAAAAACGGGTTTTGGTAACCGTGGATGAAGTGGTGTCAAATAAGCATGTCCGGGAGTTTGTGAGCCAGGTACAGATTTATTTACGTAAGAATTATAATATTTTCCTGCTGATGACGGGTTTGTATGAAAATGTCTATGACTTGCAGAACGCAAGCACTATGACTTTTCTTTATCGCGCACCGAAATTGGAACTGAGGCCTTTGAATTTGTTATTGGTGGCGGAAAAATATAAAGAGATTTTTGGCTTGTCGAACACTGATGCCAAAGCCATGGCGGAATTAACCAAGGGTTATCCTTATGCCTTTCAGGTGTTGGGATATCTTTGTTTTAAGCAGAAGAAACATTTTGATAAGTTGCTGGTGGAGTATGATGCCTATCTTAGGGAATATGTTTATGAGAAGATTTGGTTGAAAATGTCCCACTGTGACAAGGCGGTGCTGTTTGCAATGGTCAAAGCCAGGGATACGAAGGTGGCGTCTGTCAGGGAGGTGCTGGCTATGCCTTCCAACAATTTTGCTATCTACCGCAAACGGCTGTTGAAGAAAGGCGTGGTCGCCGTGTCGGAGTACGGGCATTTGGAGTTTGTGCTGCCACGGTTTAAGGAGTTTATCTTGTCTGAGTGTTGATTTGGTAAAACAAACACGCCTACGATTGTCGGTCGTAAGCGTTTTAATTTTGTTTGATTAAATTCATAAATCGCATCAGGGCTAAGGATTAGAATTTTTCAATATACTCGAAAAACTTTGAAATTTTAAAAGTTTTTCGGGTTACGCTGGAAAAACCTCTTGAAAATCCCAAGTTTTTCGAGTATCATACAGACGAGGTGAAGAAAATGATTGCAAGACCGTACTATATGGATTTTCTGGAAAGATATAAAGATATTCCTTTAGTGAAAGTTTTATCAGGTATCCGTCGTTCAGGCAAATCATCTATTTTGGCACTCTGGCGGGAACGGTTAATGACCTTGGGGGTTAAGCAGGACCACATCGTTATGATGAACTATGC
>JAZLMD010000038.1:0-3912 GCA_045598465.1 Acidaminococcaceae bacterium
TTTCCTCCCAGCGTTGGGCGAAAGTAAGAATGGCCGCAATGGCAATCATGGCGGGGATAAGAAAGTTTTCGGGGCCGAAAACGAGAAGACAAATCAGGGTGCTGATGAAACCTGTTATGGCGCTGAAATGTTTGTCGGAATTCAGCCATTGTTCTGTGGCGATAACCACGAAAAGGGCGGTTAGGGCAAAGTCGATGCCGGGCAGGTTCAGGTCAAGGGCTGAACCCGCTGCCGCCCCCAGGATGCCTCCGGCCACCCAGTAGGCGTAATCCAAGAGGGTGACATAAATGTAGTAGGCCCTTTGGTCCGTGACAGGGGTTTTGACCGCTACCAAGGAATAGGTTTCGTCAGTTAGCAACAGGGCCAGCAAATATTTTTTCCAACCCAGGGGTTTGTATTTTTCAATCATAGAAATCCCGTAGAAAAGGTGGCGGGCGTTGACCAAAAAGGTGGTGACCGCCAAACCGATAAGGTCCATGTGGTTAACAAAAAGGTTTACGCTCAAATATTCCATGGAACCGGCATATATCAACAAATTGCTCAAGGGGCAGAGCCAGGCGGGAAGGCCCTGGCTGGTCATAAGGATGCCCAGGCAGGTTCCCAGAACGATGTAGCCGGTCATAACCGGTATGGAGTTTTGCAAAGCCAAACGGAAGGCAGATTTCTGTGTGTCCATATTGTTTCACCTATGCCCAAGAGTGTAAATCTTTGCTGCGGTGTTGTCAATATTTTTGCAGGAAATCTTGACAAAGGAACGCTGTGAGGGTAAAATATTACAAAAACCGAAGAGAAAGAAGAGTAGGTTCCTTGTAGTTGCTCAAGAGCGAGTTGCTGATGGTGGGAGTGCAACGGGCAATGTGGAATTGAATGGACTTTCGAGGGCAAGAGGAAAGGGAAGCTATTCCTGAGTATGGGCGCCGGGGCAGAACTCCCCGTGAACAAAGGTTGGCATATGATGGTATGCAGAAAGAGGATGCGTCAGCGCATCAAGCCGGGTGGCACCGCAGGTATCACACCTGTCCCAGCATATTTTTGTACAGCCGGGACAGGTTTTTTGTTTCCCGGGGAAAGGATGAGAAAAATGACGACAGAGAAAATTCCTTACAAGATTTTTTTAACGGAGGACGAACTTCCAAAAGCATGGTACAACCTGAGGGCGGATATGAAGAACAAGCCGGCCCCCCTACTGAATCCCCAAACCCACGTACCCATGACGGCGGCGGAGTTGGAGAAGGTTTTTTGCAAGGAGCTGGTGGCCCAGGAATTGGATGATGTGACTCCCTATATTCCCATTCCTGATGATATCTTAGGATTTTACCGTATGTACCGGCCCTCCCCTTTGGTACGGGCCTACTGTCTGGAGGAAAAGCTTGGTACCCCTGCCAAGATTTATTACAAATTTGAAGGCCAGAACACCAGCGGCAGCCATAAATTGAACAGTGCCATCCCCCAGGCCTACTACGCCAAGAAGCAGGGGCTGAAGGGTGTCACCACGGAGACGGGGGCGGGCCAGTGGGGTACGGCCCTGGCTATGGCCTGCAGCTACTACGGGTTGGATTGCAAGGTGTTTATGGTGAAGGGTTCCTATGAGCAAAAGCCCTTCCGCCGTGAAGTTATGCGGGTATATGGGGCCGGGGTAACCCCCTCCCCCTCCGACACCACCGCTGTAGGACGTCAGATTTTAGCGGAGCACCCCGGCACCACCGGTTCCCTTGGCTGTGCCATTAGCGAGGCGGTGGAAACGGCGGTGAACAACGAGGGCTACCGTTATGTTTTGGGCAGTGTGCTGAATCTGGTTATGCTCCATCAAAGCATTGTGGGTTTGGAAACTAAGGCGGCCATGGACAAATACGGCATTAAGCCGGATGTGATTATCGGTTGTGCCGGCGGCGGTTCCAATTTAGGCGGCCTGATTGCCCCCTTTGCGGGGGAAATGTTGAGGGGTTTGGGTCAATATGAGTTGATAGCGGTGGAACCCTCCTCCTGCCCCAGTTTGACCAGAGGGGTCTTTGCCTATGATTATTGCGATACGGGCAGGGTCTGCCCCTTGGCCAAGATGAAGACCCTGGGCGCCAGCTTCATTCCCAGCGCCAATCATGCGGGGGGACTCCGTTACCACGGCATGAGTCCCGCCCTGAGCCAGCTCTATGAAGACGGTTATATGAAAGCGGTCAGCGTGCCTCAGACAAAAGTTTTTGAGGCGGCGGAAATGTTTGCCCGGGTGGAGGGCACCTTGCCGGCCCCGGAATCCAGCCACGCCATCCGCATTGCCATTGACGAGGCCCTGAAATGCAAGGAGACGGGGGAGGAGAAGACCATTCTCTTCGGCCTGACCGGTACAGGTTATTTTGATATGTATGCCTACGAAAAGTTCCACAACCATCAGATGGATGACTATATTCCCACGGATGAGGAACTGCAGAAAAATTTTGCTTTATTGCCGAAGATTTGAACCGGGACGGTACAGGCGGAAAAGGAAGGAAAGATATGAAAAAATTTTTTACCAGTGAAAGCGTAACAGAGGGGCATCCCGATAAAATTGCGGACCAAATCAGCGATGCGGTGTTGGATGCCCTATTGGCGGAAGATCCCCAAAGCCGTGTGGCCTGTGAGACCTTAGTAACCACCGGACAGATTCATGTGGCAGGTGAAATTACCACTAAGGCCTACGTGGATATTGCCAAAATTGCCCGTCAGACCGTGGTGGAGATTGGTTATGACAGGGCCAAATACGGGTTTGACGGCAACAGCTGCGGGGTGCTGATTTCCGTGGACGAGCAGAGCAGCGATATTGCCCTGGGTGTGGATAACTCTTTGGAAACCAAGGGCGGTGCGGTACAGGAATTGGGGGCCGGTGACCAGGGCATGATGTTCGGATATGCCACCAACGAAACGGATACCTATATGCCCATGCCCATTTATTTGGCGGACCAACTGGCGCTGCAACTGACTAAAGTGCGGAAAACCGGCGTATTGCCCTATCTCCGTCCTGACGGCAAAACCCAGGTTACGGTGGAATATGAAAATGACAGGCCGGTACGGGTGGATACGGTGGTGGTTTCCTGCCAGCATGCCCCGGAAGTGGAGCAAAAACAAATCCGTGAGGACATTATCCGTGAAGTCGTAATGAAAATTATTCCCCGGGAAATGTTGGACGACAGGACCAAATATTACATCAATCCCACGGGGAGATTTGTTATCGGCGGACCGGCGGGGGACTGCGGTCTGACCGGCAGAAAAATTATAGTGGATACCTATGGCGGCATGGCCCGGCACGGGGGCGGTGCCTTCAGTGGCAAGGACCCCAGCAAAGTGGACCGTTCCGCCGCCTATGCTGCACGTTATGTGGCGAAAAATGTGGTGGCGGCGGATCTGGCGGATAAATGTGAGATTCAGCTGGCCTACGCCATCGGTGTGGCCCAGCCCGTCAGCATCTTGGTGGATACCTTTGGCACGGGCAAACTGCCGGAGAATAAAATCGTGGAACTGGTCAAACAGAATTTCCAGTTAAGCCCCAGCGGCATTATCAGCGAATTGGATTTGTTGCGCCCCATCTACAGGCAGACCGCCGCCTACGGACACTTCGGCAGAAAAGATGTGGAGTTCCCGTGGGAAAAATTGGATAAGGTGAATGTGCTACCCAGTGCGACACTGTGAGTTAAAAGTTATAAGTTAGAAGTTATAAATTAAATGTAAAATGGTCCTGTGATTGTAACAGGGTTGAGCCATCAGCCAGCAGGGTTCAGTGTCTAAGGAAAGTTAGTTCCAGAAAAGAATAGAATTGGGAAAGTCAGCATAATGCGAACTCTCGTCCGCACCTTGAGGGGCGGGGGACCGGCGATAGGTTTATCCGGTGGCCGGTGGTGGGGTGACGGTAAGCACATAACAAGTCCGCATCGCAGTGACTTCACT
>JAZLMD010000039.1:0-2380 GCA_045598465.1 Acidaminococcaceae bacterium
CGCAAACTCATCCCAGGTTATGCCCTGTACATAGGCCTCTTCCTCCAGACCTCTTGCTTTACGCTCCCGCATTAGGTTTTTATACATGTCGTAGGATTCATTCAAGAAGATCACCCCGTAAAGCTTTGCCGAGGCAGTAAAATACTTCCTCAGAAACTCCCTTGTCCCGGGGTTAATCTTTTGATACCTTTTTTCCAAAGTTTTTTGTAGCAAAGGTTTAGGATAACTGGCCATAAACTCACCTCCAAATTCATCTGTAACTATTCTACACTATTTTACAGGAAAATACGCAAATTAAAACATAAATATCAGTGTAAATTCACACACAATTCAGGGCTTGGCTGTTTTACGGGAAATCACTTGCAGCACAGCATTGCCATAAACATTACATTTGTATTCGCCAACACCATAGACCTCCAACAATTCTTGACGATTATGAGGACGTTTCCTTGCCATATCCAACAAAGTTTTGTCACTGAAAATGGCATAGGGCGGCACTCTTCTCCTGTATGACATATCCAAACGCCATGCCCGCAATTGTTCAAACAACTGCTGTTGTTCGGCGGTCAGATTATCTTTTTCCGGTGCTTTTTTCCGTTTACGTTTGCCTAAGGGTAAAATATTAGTGTCGTCGATGACCGTACCTGCCAACGTTTTTCCGCAACAGTTACCGCAAAAACCGCACTCCCTGCTTCTCACAGTACCGAAATATCTGAGGATGTAATTTCTTAAACAAACTTTTTCTGTACAATATCGAATCATAAATTGCAATCTTTGTTCGTCCTTGCTTTTCAGCAAGGGAATATCCTCTTCTGCCACTCCCACATACTCCTTATGTTCAAGAAAATACCGTCTCAACACAATATCCTGTTTGGCAAACAACAAAATACATTCTGCATTCATTCCGTCCCTGCCTGCCCGGCCCGCCTCCTGGTAATAGTTCTCCAAACATTCGGGCATATTGTAATGAATGACAAAACGCACATTGGATTTATTTATGCCCATGCCGAACGCATTGGTGGCCACCATAACTTGAACCCGGTCAAATATAAATTCGTCCTGACAGTTTCTGCGCTCCATTGCCTCCATACCGGCATGATACATACCTACTGAAATCCCCGCCCCTTTCAGCATTAAAAAAATTTTTTCAACATTTTTTCTGGTGCCGCAATAGATAATGCCGCTCTTGTCCCGATTATTTCTCACATAATCCAAAACAAACCCATCCTTTTGCTTCCCTTTCAAGTTTCTGACAGAAAAATAAAGGTTTTTCCTGTCAAAACCGGTAGAAATAAGCTTCGGCCTGATCATTCCTAACAATGGGCCTATATCCCCGCTCACCTTCTCCGTTGCTGTTGCGGTGAACGCCCCCATCCTGGGATGCTTTCCCAATTTGGCAATGAATTTTCCTATCTCCAAATAGCTCGGCCGAAAATCCTGCCCCCATTGGGAAACACAATGTGCCTCATCCACTACAACCATAGAAATATTCGCATTAAGGGCAAAATCTAAAAATTCCCTGCCCATCAATCTTTCCGGTGCAACATAGATTATTTTGTAAGTGTTTTCTTTTGCCAAAGCAAATACTTTTTGCAACTGTCTTTCATTTAGGGACGAATTTATATATGCGGCCCGTATCCCTAAATCCACCAAACTTTTTACTTGGTCCTGCATAAGTGATATCAAAGGCGAAATCACTAAAGTAATCCCATCCAAAAGCAAGGCAGACACCTGATAACATATGGATTTGCCGGCACCTGTTGGCATAATACCAATAACCTCATTGCCGTCAAGGATGTTGTCAATGATACTTTTCTGCCCGGGGCGGAAACTTGTATAACCAAAATATTTTTTCAAAACATCCGTCATCTTCCTGTCCCGACAATCGTCCGGCTCCGGCTCTTTTGTCCTTTGACTCTCTCCCGTAATCTCCTGCAAATCAACCCATGTCCAAATATCAAATCCCGGCAAATCAACCGGCACCTTTAACGGCAGCCATTCACTGACTGAAAAATAATGGTACAAGGTCTGTGAGTTTTTGGGCAATTCCCTAATATCCGACCGTTTTACCACTTTACGGGCAATTACTCGTCCGTAGAAAATAACCCCATAATTGTGCGGCTGCAAATATTTCCGTACATACAGAGCCACGTACTGAGGTTGTTGGGCAATCTTCAATTGCTGAACAGGCATATGATAAAATTTAAATTTCAAGGACATCTGTAGCTGTTGTTCACTACGTACCAGACCCACCAAAACATCTTTCACTTTCAAATCTCCCTCAACACAAAACCGCAATAGAACGGCAATGTCAAAACACTGCCGTTACGTCCTATGTTGTAGTCGCCCAATTTAATGGCTGAATCCACATGATATTTTT
>JAZLMD010000040.1:0-3149 GCA_045598465.1 Acidaminococcaceae bacterium
CCTTTTTCACAATCCAGATGTATATAATTCTTGCAATCAAAATGTTTCATAATATCTCCTCCTTATGCCATAAATCCTTACTCCTAATCACCGGGACATTTTACCATAATTTATAACTTCTAACTCGTAGTGAGCGACCCCACCACAACATCGCTCCGCTCCAGCCATCAGCCAACAGTAGTCAGGGTTCAGAAAAGTTGGCAACATACGAACTTTACTCAACCCTGATGGCTCAACCCTGCTCTAATCACAGGAACATCTTACCATAATTTATAACTTCTAACTCGCGGTGAGCGACCCCACCACCACATCGCTACGCTCCAAGGTTCAGTCATCAGCCAACAGTGTTGAGTGAAGTCAATACGATGCGGACGTTTTGCGTTCTTGATGTCCCTTTCGCAAGAACTCTTTCATAAAAATCCTCTCTCCAAAAAATGATTGAAACGTGAAAAACTGATTTTTCGGTAGCGATACTATCGCTCAAAGTATTGCTACCAAAAACCTCGTTTTCTCGAATCACTGATATTTTTCTGATAAGTTTGACAACAAAAGAAGTTTCCCTACGCTGTCGCAAAAAAAATTCCGCTGATTACTCAGCAGAATTTTATCATCACTTGAACAATTTTGTATATTGTGTTCCGGAATCAGCGATATGATAAACATACACTACATCCCCAATCTTCCGATAGACAGCTATATGCTTCTTACACACAACCATTCTGTAACCCCTGCCATTAAGCCATTCATCAGGAGTTGGAGAACCGAAATCCGGAAATATTTCCAATCGTTCCAATGTACCAAGAATAGCATCCGCAATCTTGTTAGCAGTATCCTCACTAAAATTTAAAATATACCAGTTACGAATACGCAACAAATCATCCCAGGCGGCATCAAGAATTCTGACCTCATACTTTTTTGTCATAAGCTTATCCTTGTAACTGCATACGTGCTTCTGCTATGGTCACGCCGGTATGTCCTTTTAACCATTCCTCTTCCGCATCCAGAACCTTGGCCCGCAGTTCCAATATTTGCCGGTATTGTTCAAAAGCATCTATATCCATCACCACCAAATCACCATCACCATTTTTTGTAATATAGATTGGCTCCTTGGTCTTTTTCGCCAATTCTGATATGCCCGCATAATCGTTACGCAACGCTGACGACGCCCGAATAATCATATCCCCCACCTCCGTAATCAAATTATATCAGAATAATATCAAAATTATTCAATCGTGTCAAGATGTTCTTTTCTACAAAAACAAGTTGTCTTTCTGCTTGACTTACCCCCGTAAATCCCCCCTGTGCCCACCTTTGGGGAAAAAAGAGGGTAAAGTCACTGCTAACACCACACCCCTTTCACAAAGGGGATGGCACGAAGGGACTGGGGATTTCGCTCAACACTTAGCACTCTGATGTGCAAAGCCACGCTTTGCCCGGGTGCTGGATCGCTACGCTCCAGCCATCAGGGGTGAGGGTTCAGGGAAGTTCGCTGCGGTGCGAACCTCTTGTGCCCCATTAGAGGGGGCTGGCACGGCTTGTCCGTGACTGAGGGTCGCGATTAAAGCGATACTTCGTGTTGCAGTCGTCAGGTCACTCCGCTCCAACTCTGTCGCCTTCGGCTCCAGGGTTCAGCCAACAGTGTTGAGGGTTGAGAGAAGTTCGCAGAGTGCTGACTTTTTCCCTCCCAGGCGTGGGAGGGGTGGCAATCGTTAGGAACATAGGTAGATTGACGGGGAGGGTCGCTCTCTTCCGACAAGAAAAATAAAACTGAAAATCTTTTGCCAACTTTCCTGCTACAATCACAGGAACATCTTACCATATCTTTAAGCTTTAAGCTTTTATCTTTTATCTGAGTTTACGCTTTACGTTAACTATCCCTTTCGCAAAAACTCTTTCATAAAAATCCTTTCACCAAAAAATGATTGGAACGTGAAAAACTGATTTTTTGGTAGCTATACTTTCGCTCAAAGTATTGCTACCGAAAAACCTCGTTTTCACGAATCACTGATATTTTTCCGATAAGCTTGACAACAGCGGTACAACATTACACACCAAACACTTCTTTACAATGTTTTACAATTATCGGCTGACTAAATACACTCAATGGGAATAACCCAATTTTTGGCATCAAGCGGCAAGAGTTTGTCATACATACAAACTACACCGCCTTCGCCCATGTTTGCCTGAGGGAAAAACTCCTGCAACAGCGTGAAATTTTTTATGTCCTTCAAATTCGGCGACGCTGTTTTCTTTATCTCCAACGGATACAAAGTATTATCCTGATAAAACAATAAATCTATCTCTCTGCCTCCGGCCTCCCTGAAATAATATACAGGTGGTTCTACCCCGGCATTGGAATATGTCTTAATAATTTCCGCAACAACATAATTTTCGTAAAGAGCCCCCGCCTGCGCCCCCCCCTGCGCCGTATCCGCCGTCTGCCACTTAGTAAGATAACAAACCAAACCTGTATCATAAAAATAAAGTTTTGGGGCCTTAATAACCCGCTTGGCAGCATTCATACCAAAGGGCTGAAGCAAAAAAACAATATTGCTGGCCTCCAAAACTGACAACCAACGTTTTGCCGTCTTAACATCTATCTCCGCATCCCTCGCCACGGCCGCCAAATTTAAAATTCCTCCGATTCGGCTTGCCATAACAACCATAAACCTTCTGAATGCCAGCAAGTCCCCCACCTGGGTCAGCTGCCGCACATCCCGCTCCAAATAGGTCTGCACATAAGCATCATAAAACATCTGGCCGGGCAGGTCTTCATTTTCCCATAACGCCGGATAACTTCCCCTGTGAATATGCTTCCACAATTTTTGACTGTCCAACTTTATCTTACTGTTCCGGCCCCGAAGGTATTCCTCCGTAGGTAAAAAAGGCATATCAAACCCATCCTGAAAAATCTCCCTGCCGGACAACCCGCCAAGTTCCAGAATCCCAATCCGCCCTGCCATGCTGTCGGACACCCGCTGCATCAACGAAAATTTTTGAGAACCGGTCAAATAAAACATTCCGGGATGCCTATCCCTGTCCACTAATAATTTAAGTGTGCTGAAGGCGGCACCTGCTTTCTGTATTTCGTCATAAATTACCGGAACACCTGCATTTTGCAAAAAACCGTAAGTATCATTAAGCAATCC
>JAZLMD010000041.1:0-12700 GCA_045598465.1 Acidaminococcaceae bacterium
GAGCCCCCTGCAATTTTTGTGCCAGGGCATTATAGAGAATATCATTAATCAAAGTGGATTTGCCACTGCCGCTGACCCCGGTCACCACCGTAAAAACTCCCAACGGAATCTCCACATCAATATTTTTCAAATTGTTGGCCGCCGCCCCCACTATCTTCAAATAGCGGCCGTCCGTCTCCCGCCTGCGCTTAGGAACAGGAATAAATTTTACGCCGCTCAGATATTGCCCTGTAACGGACTCCTTGCAGCGTTTAATTTCCTCCACCGTCCCCTGGGCCGTAACCTCACCACCATGCTCGCCTGCACCGGGCCCGATATCGATAATCTGGTCCGCCGCATACATGGTTTCCTCATCGTGCTCCACCACAATGAGGGTATTACCCAAATCCCTCAAATGCTTCAATGTCTCCAACAACTTGCCGTTGTCCCGCTGATGCAAACCAATACTCGGCTCGTCAAGGATATACAGCACTCCTGTCAGGCCGCTGCCAATCTGAGTGGCCAGCCGGATACGTTGGGCCTCACCGCCGCTCAATGTCCCCGCCGCCCTGTCCAACGTCAAATAATCCAACCCAACATCATTCAAAAACTCCAAACGGGCTTTTATTTCCTTCAACACCTGCTTAGCGATAATGGCTTGTCGCCTGCCAAGTTTCAACTTCCTGAAAAATTCCAAACATTCCCGCACCGTAAGTCCTGTAACTTCCCTAATGTTCTTACCGCCGATAAGGATAGCCAGCACTTCCGGTTTCAAACGGTCCCCACGACAGGAACTGCAAAACTCCGCCGTCATAAATTGCTCCAAATCCTCCCGCATGGTATCCCCAAAGGCCTCCTTGTAGCGTTTTTTCATCACTTCCAAGATGCCCTCAAAATAAGTTCTGTGCAAACGGGTCTCCCCCATCAAATTAGTATATTCGAACTCCACCAGCTCCGAACCGGTGCCATGCCAGAGTTGCTCCCGGACATTCTTGGGCAAATCGTTCCAAGTATTGGTCAAATTATAACCGAACATCTCCAACACAGCCGCTAACTGCCGCATGCGGTAAGAATCCAAACTCTTGGTATAGGAAGCAATAGCACCCTCCCCGAAGGGCTTATCCTTGTCAGGAACAATCAAATCAAAATCAAACTCCATATGGAAACCCAAACCGGCACACTCCGGGCAAGCACCGTACGGACTGTTGAAACTGAAAAGACGGGGCTCAATGGCAGGCAGGGAAACGCCGCAATCACTGCAGGCAAAATGCTCACTGAAAAGCTCCACCATAACCTGCTGCCCATCCAAAACCGCAACCTCCACAAAACCCTCACCCAACTTCAGTGCGGTCTCCACGCTGTCACTGAGCCGCTGACGAATGCCCTGCCGCACCCCCATCCGGTCAATCACCACGCTAATGCTGTGCTTTTTCTTTTTATCCAAAACAATCTCTTCATCAAGGGTATGAACCGCCCCATCCACATAGATACGCAAATACCCCGCTTTCCGCATATCCTCCAACACCTTCTGATGCTCGCCCTTACGCCCCCGCACCAGAGGGGCCATCACCATGAACTTGGAGCCCTCCGGTTTCTCCAATACCAAATCCACAATCTGCTCCACGCTCTGCCGTTCAATCATCTTACCGCACTGTGGGCAATGTGGTTCCCCCGCCCGGGCAAACAAAAGCCGGAGATAATCATAAATCTCCGTCACCGTCCCTACAGTGGACCGGGGATTACGGGCTGTGGTTTTCTGGTCAATGGAAATTGCGGGGCTCAGCCCCTCAATATAATCCACATCCGGCTTGTCCATCTGCCCTAGGAACTGACGGGCATAACTGGACAAACTCTCCACATACCGCCGTTGTCCCTCCGCATAAATAGTGTCAAAAGCCAAGGAACTCTTGCCGCTGCCGCTCAACCCGGTGACAACCACCAGTTTGTCACGGGGAATAGTCACATCAATATTCTTCAAATTGTGCTGACGAGCACCTTTAATAACCAAATTTTCCAACATTTCTACCTCCAAATAATTCGCAATGCGTAATTCGTAATGCGTAATTATGGTGAGATGTTCCTGTAATTAGAGCAGGAAAGTTCGCACTATGCTGACTTTTTCCAATTCTAAGTTCTAAGTTCTAATCTCTAAACTCTCAATCCTCTACCCTGACGACTATTGGCTCAACCCTGTCACCACAGGCGGCCGGCCCTGTCCATCTCCCGTTGGGCATCCCGTTTGGCAATATCCTGTCGTTTGTCATATTCGTGCTTGCCCCGGGCCAGTGCCAGCTCCACCTTCACCCTGCCTGACTTGAAGTAAAGTTTCAATGGCACAAGGGTCAGCCCCTTCTCCACCGTTTTGGCCCCGATTTTTTTAATTTCCCGCTTATGCAAAAGCAACCGCCGGGGCCGCAGGGGGTCGTGGTTATTAATATTGCCATGATCATATTCGGATATGTGCATCTGATAAAGGACAATCTCAACGTCCTTTGTTACTTGAGCATAAGCGTCCCTCAGATTTGCCTTTCCCTGTCTTAGGGCCTTCACTTCCGTGCCGACCAGAGCGATTCCTGCCTCCCACCTTTCCAGAAGCTGATAGTCGTGATACGCCTTGCGATTTTCTGCTATTATCTTTATCTTTTCTTCCATTATATTTTTCCCCTATTACCTTCTCTGCCAATTCAAAATCAACAGTTATATCTTCAATGCTAACACTTGCCACCCGGATGTGCAAACTGTCTCCCAAACGAAATTGACGTTTTTTCCTGATTCCCACCACCGCATAGCGTTCCTCCCTGAATTCGTAAAAATCATCCCTCAGATTTTCCAGGCGAATCATGCCTTCCACCCCGTTGGGCAATTCCACAAAAATGCCGAAGTTGGTCACTCCGCTGATGATGCCGTCATATTCCTCACCCATGCGTTCCGCCATATATTCACACATTTTTAGTTTTTGGGTGTCCCGTTCCGCCTCCGTCGCCAGCCGTTCCCGCTGGGAGGAATGAACCGCCAAAGGTTCCAAATATTCCTCCAGGGCCTCAAAATCCGCCTTCTTCAGGCGTTTGGTTTCCATCTGTAACCGCAGCAGACGATGAATCAATAAATCCGGGTAACGCCTGATGGGACTGGTGAAATGTACATAATCCTCCGCCGCCAGGCCAAAGTGTCCATGGTTTTCCACCGCATACACCGCCTGCCTCATGCTGCGTAGGGCCACAGAACTAATCAGTTTTTCCTCCGGTTTCCCCTTTGCCGCCTTCAGGGCCTGCTGGATATCCATAGGTTTGACCTCTTCCTCAGGTCGGAAAGGAATGCCAAACATTCTGAGCAACCGGGCCAGCTCCTCCATCTTGGTCACCTTTGGCTGCTCGTGAATACGAAATACCGCCGGATAATGGTTCTTTACCAGATGCCGGGCCACACATTCGTTGGCCGCCAACATAAATTCCTCAATAAGATTTTCCGAGTCACCCTGCACTCTGGGTTGAATGTCCACGGGATGCAGTTTTTCATCCAGTACCACTTTGACTTCCGTCAATTCAAAATTGATGGCTCCCCTCTGCACCCTCATAGCGGCCAAAACCTTCCGCAATTTATCTGCTTCCAGCAACATGGGCACACAATCCTCATATTTGGCGGAAAGCTTCTTATCCCCCTTCAAAATCTCCCTGACAATATCATAGGTCAGCCGATGCTTGGAATGAATAACCGCCGGAGCGATAAAATACTTTGTTACCCTACCTTCTTCATTGATGGTCATCTCACAGGCCATAACCAGCCGGTCCACGTCAGGATTCAAACTGCAGATACCGTTGCAAAGCCGTTCCGGCAGCATGGGCAGCACCCTGTCCACCAGATAGACGCTGGTACCTCTTTCCCTGGCCTCCAAATCAATGACCCCGCCTTCCTTCACGTAGTAACTTACGTCGGCAATATAAACCCCCAATTCCCATTCCTGGCGTCCGGGAACCTTGGCCACATAAATAGCATCGTCAAAATCCTTGGCATCAGCCCCGTCAATAGTGACAATCATCCGGTCCCGACGATCCAAACGGTTCTTCATTTCCGAACTTTTAATGGTTTCCGGCAATTTCTTGGCCGCAGCCAAAACCTCTTTTGGAAAATTCAAAGGCAGTTCTTTTTGTTTGATAATACTCAGAATTTCCAGCCCCACATCCCCCTCTTGCCCCAATACCTCCAGTACCCTGCCTTCCGCCTTCTGATGTTCCGCCGCATTGGGGTAAACCGTAATTTCCACATATACCTTATCCTTGTGTTTGGCCCCGTTGAAATTCTTTTTGGGGATAAAAATATCTTCCGTGTGCCTGTCATCCGGCTCCAAAAAAGCAAAATCGCCGCTTTGCACGAAGGTTCCCACCACCTTGGTGTATTTGCGTTCCAAAACCTTCACCACACGGCCTTCCCTGCTCTGGCCGCCACGAAAACTGCCGCAGGAATCCAATTCCACCAAAACCCTGTTCCCGTTCATGGCATCCGCCAAATCTTTCCGGCTGATGAATACATCTTCCTGGCCTTCCCCCTCCGGCAGGACAAAGCCAAAACCCCGGCCGGTAATCTGCAGTTTGCCGGTAACTGTCAAGCTCCCCTTCCCGCTCTGCCTCCCCTGTTTGGGAGGCAAGAAAGCTCGCTCTCCGCCAATTTCCCTGACACCTGAACCCTGAAACCTGAACCCTGACCCTTTACTGTCGTCACATTTCTTTAACATAAACTGTCCTTTCTCCTAACAACTCCTCCACTTCCCTACGCAAATCAGCATCATCCCCACTGACCCGATAAAAATCATTGCATGGAATCACCTTTTTTCTCGTCACCAGATGCAGGAACACCTGGTCATCACCCCTATGTCTGCACAAAATTTCTTTCAAATGGTCCTGCACCTCTACGCCACCGTGCCCGGCATCAATTTTTACGTGAAACTCATAACCCTGATTCCGCAGTTTTTGAATCCTGAAGGCATTAATCTGCCTGCCCTTTTCATCCACATTCATCCGACCCTGTACGGAAATCACCGATTCCAAATACAACAGATTGATACAGGCCGAAAAGGTCTTGGGGAAAACTACTACCTGAATGCTGCCACCGTTCAAATCCTCCAAGGTCAGATTAGCCATACTGTCCCCTTTCTTAGTGACCCGCATCTTCAATTCCGTAACCAATCCGGCAACTTCCACCGGAGCCCCGTCCCCAAAGACCTCTTCATCAAACAATTTGTCAATAGAAATATATTTGCTCAAAATATTTTCATAATACTGCAAGGGATGGCCGGTCACATAGAATCCCAACAGCTCCTTTTCCGCCGCCAAACATTTCTCCCGGGGATATTCCGGCACATCGGGTATGGCCTGCTCTGCCAGCTGAATATTATCATCCTCGGTCTGGAACAGATTCATCTGATTGGCCTCCCTGTCCTTTTCATTAGCAATGGCAAACTCAATGGCACCATCCAGCATCAACATCAACTGGTTCCGTTTCAACCCCAAAGAATCCATCGCCCCACACATAATCAAATTTTCCATCACCCGCTTATTGACCTGACGGGAAGAGACCCGCATGCAGAAATCAAACAAATCACGGAAGGCCCCACCCTTGCTGCGGGCATTCAAAATTGCCTGAATAGCCGCATCCCCCAGGGATTTGATACCATACAAACCGAAAAGAATGGTCCTGTCGTCAGTGGCCGAAAACCGTTCCCCGGAAACATTCACATCCGGTGCCTCCACCCTGATACCGCTCTTCTTAATTTTGCTGATATAACGGGTCAGCTGGTTGCCGTCTCCTTCGAAACTGTTCAGCAGGGCAGCCATATACTAAGCACAGTAGTGGGCCTTAAGGTAAGCCGTCTGATAGGCCACAAAACCGTATGCCACAGAGTGGGATTTGTTGAAACCGTAGCCGGCAAAATGCCTGAGCAGAGAAAAAATTTCTTCCGATGTTTTTTCCGGAATATTATGAAGTTTCTTCGCTCCCTCCACAAATTTGGCCGTCAGGGACTGGATGACCTCCGGTTCCTTATGCCCCATGGCCCGGCGCATCACATCCGCCTCACCCAGGGAAAAGCCCCCCAAAACGGAAGTTATCTGCATCACCTGTTCCTGGTAAAGAATGACCCCATATGTATCCTTCAAAATGGGCTCCATCAAAGGATGCAACACCTGTGCCGTCTGTTTGCCGTGCCTGCCGGCAATAAAATCCTCCGCCATGCCACTGCCCAAAGGCCCCGGACGGTACAGGGCCACCAAAGGCACCAAATCCTCAAACCCCTCAGGAGCCAAGTCCCTCACTAATTTGGTCATACCCTCCGACTCCAGCTGAAACACCCCGTATGTATCACCACGACAAAGCATGGCAGATGTCTTCTTGTCATTCCAAGGGATATTATCAATATCCACCACTTCACCCGTACTGCTCTTAATCATAGCCAGGGCATCATAAATGGCGGTCAAAGTCCTCAGACCCAAAAAATCCATCTTCAAAAGCCCCAGATTCTCCACCTTGTTCTTGTCATACTGGGTCACATAGGTCTGGTTTTCCGCAAAATTGTTCTCCCCCACCTCCAGCTGCAACGGGACATAATCCATCAAATCCTCCGGTGCGATGATAACCCCTGCGGCATGGGTACCCCTATTGTTGGGCAAACCCTCCACACTCATGGAAAAATCTATCATTTGCTTCACAACGGGTTCTCCGTCATAACGTGCCTTCAAATCCTTGGAAAGCTCCAGGGCCTCTGACAGCTTGATATCCAACTGCTTGGGTATCAGCTTCACCACACCATCCACTTCGCTGTAGGGCAGCCCCATAGCCCTGCCCACCGCCCGCACCGCAGCCCGTGCCTGCAGGGAACCGAAGGTAACAATCTGGGCCACCCGCCGGGGTGAATACTTGGAAACAACGTAACGCAGCACCTCATCCCGCCGCTTCATACAAAAATCCGTATCAATATCCGGCATGCTGACCCGCTCCGGATTCAAAAACCTTTCAAAAAACAAGCCGAAATGCAGGGGCTCAATATTGGTGATATGCAGCAAATAGGCCACAACGGAACCCGCCGCACTGCCACGTCCGGGCCCCACGGGAATAGGGGGATTCTGGGAACGGCAGAAATTGATGAAATCCCATACAATCAGAAAATAGGCCGCATACCCCATGGTATTGATGACATTCAGTTCATAGTCCAAACGCCTGCGAATCTCCTCACCCCCATCGGGATAACGCAACTGCAAGGCCTCCTCACACAGTTTACGTAAATAACTTTTAGCATCATATCCCTCCGGAATAGGATGGAACTCCGGCAAAAGGAACTTGCCGAAAGACAGCTTCACATGGCAACGCTCCGCCACCTTGCCGGTGTTGGCAACCGCCTCCGGATACTCCGGAAAAAGTTGAAGCATCTCCGCTTCACTTTTAATATAAAACTCGTCATTCGGAAAACGCATCCGCTTAGGGTCGTCAACCGTGGTCACGGTCTGAATACAAAGCAAAATATCCTGGGCCTGGGCATCCTCCCGCCGGACATAATGGGCATCATTGGTAGCCACCAGCCCCAAATCATATTCCTTGGCAAACTCCGCCAACTGTTTATTGATAACAGGATCATCGTCCAAATAATGATTCTGAATTTCCAAAAAATAATTGTTCCTGCCAAAAATATCTATATATTCCTTGATGCACTGCCTGGCCTCATAGAGTTTGCCCGCCACAATCAACCGGGGTAACTCCCCCACCATGCAGGCGCTCAGGCAAATTATCCCTTCGTGATACTTTCGCAGGGTGGCCTTGTCCACCCTGGGCTTCATATAAAACCCCTCCGTATGCCCCAGGGAAACAATCTTCATCAAATTGTGATAACCCGCTTCGTTCTCAGCCAACAAAATCAAATGATACCGCTTGGAATCTCCCTTTTGATGCATATCCCCGTCACATGTGTAAATTTCACAACCGATGATGGGCTTAATCCCCGCCTTGGTGCAGGCCTGGTAAAAATCCACCGCCCCGTACATATTGCCGTGGTCAGTAATAGCCAAAGCATCCATGCCCAATTCCTTGGCACGGCTAATCAAATCCGGCAACTTGCAGGCCCCATCCAACAAGCTGTAACAGGTATGTACATGCAAATGGGTAAACATGATTACTGACCAACACCTTTCCTACGCCGGGTGTAATTGCTCCAATCCAACCACTCCGGTTTCCAATTATGGATGTTCTGATAAATATCTTCCTGCAACAGGTCCACATATCTGTTGCCAAAAATATGAAACAAACCCCTGGCCAGGGTCTTGGCATTGAAGGGAATATTCCCCTCCAAAGTCCAATTGTCCGTCAGAAACTTATAAAACTCATAGGGATCAGAAAATTCCTGCACCAGGGCGGACAAATAATTGGGAAAATGACCGCCGTTATGCACCACATCAAAAATCTTGTCCAACTTACGCAAAAACTGCAAATCAGCGTAACTCATCCACTTGGTTTCCAAAATTTCGTAGGGCGGCTCCGGCATATACACCAAGCCGTACTCCTTGGCCCGTTGGGCCATCTCCGTTCCAGGCAGCACCTTCAAAAAACCAAGCTGCAGCATAGGGGCGCCAATGGCATATACATCATTAAAGGATTTCCGCCACTGCTGCAACCCTTCATAGGGCAGCCCGGCAATCAAATCCGTATGCAGATGAATATTGCCGCAACTCAAAATCCGCACACAATTATCCCTCAACTTTTCCCAATCATTCCCCCGATGAATGGCGGACAGGGTCTCCGGATTAGTGGATTGAATCCCCACCTCAAACTGAAAGCGCCCTTTGGGCACAGTGGCCAAAAAAGCCAATGCCTCTTCTCCCAGCAAATCCGCCTTAATTTCAAAATGGAACGTGGTATGACAGGCCTTCCCTGCCAAAAAACGCATAATGGGCAAATAAAAACTTGCATCCAAATTGAAAGTCCGGTCAACAAATTTCACCAAATCCACATCCGCAGCAACAAACCTCTCCAAATCCTCCAGCACCTGCTGCAAGGGCTTTGGCCGCACCCGGTGAGCCACACTGCTCAAACAGTAAGAACAACGGAAAGGACAGCCCCTGGAGGCCTCATAATAAAAAATCTTGTGTTGTGCCTTTACCTTCTCAATATCCGGATACGGAAAATCTTGCAGTGACTGCTCCCCCTGGGGTAAGGCCAAACCCTGCAAAACTTCACAAAACCGCTCTTCCCCATCCCCTTCTATCAAATAATCGTAAAACTCCCCACATCCCTTGACCTGTCCTGCCTCCGGCCCGCCCAAAACAATCTTCGCCCCCGGTTTTACCCGGTGCAGCAAGGCCACTAATCTTTCCACATAATTTCTGGACCAGATATGCACACTGAACCCGTACACATCCCAATCCTGTGCCACCAGTTGGTCCAACACCTGCAAAATAGGAGTGTTAATACTCTCCTCCAACACCTCAACCCCATAACCCCTGCTCCCGGCGTACCGGGCCACACAACGGACTCCCAGGGATGTATGAATATATTTAGAATTAATTCCGACCAACAAAACCCGCAATTTTATCCCGCATCTCCGCCACATCAATCACTTCCGGATGCAAAACCGGCCGCTCCCCCAGCCCCCGCAAGGGTTCGGGAACATTCACCTTGGTTTGGGCATAAAGCTTCGCCGTATAATCATCCCCCTCCGCCTCCTGCCTCTGTCCTTTAACGCTCCGATAGACATCTTTGCTAAATTTATAGGGATTGGCCGTACTCAAAACAATGGTGTAATTATTATCGCTATAATCAGTCAAATAGGTCTGGGCCCCCTGCAAAGCCACAGCGGTATGGGGATCAACCAAATAATTTTTCACCCCATACAACAACTGCATCTGCTCACCGGTCTTCTCCTCGCTGGTCCATTCCCCGGCAAAAACATCCTTAATGGCCTTAAAGGCCTTCTCACTGACCTTGAATTTACCCGTCTTTTTTAAGGCATCCATATAACGCCGGACCGTCTCCCCCTCTGTTCCCTCCGCATCATACAGCAAACGCTCCAAATTGCTGGAAACAAGAATATCCATAGAAGGACTCATGGTCTTGAAAAACTCCCGGTTGGCATTATATTCCCCGTCGGCAAGAAAATCCGTTAACACATTATTGCTGTTGCTGGCACAAATCAACCTATGTACCGGCAACCCCATCTTCATGGCATAGTACCCGGCCAAAATATCCCCAAAATTCCCCGTAGGAACACAGAAATTTACCTTGTCTCCCATAGCAATGGAGGACTGCTTCACCGCATCGCAATAGGCGCTGAAATAATAAACAATCTGAGGCACCAGCCGTCCCCAATTAATGCTGTTGGCACTGCTCAAAACGCACTTCTTTTCTGCCAAAACCTTTGCAAACTCCCGATCCTCAAAAATCTCCTTTACACTGCGTTGGGCGTCATCAAAATTACCTTTGATACCGAAGACCTTAACATTGCTCCCCTCGGTGGTAATCATCTGCAACCTTTGGGTCTCACTCACACCGTCAGAAGGATAGAAAACAATTACATCCGTCCCCGCCACGTTCTTAAACCCTTCCAAAGCCGCCTTCCCCGTATCACCGCTGGTAGCCACAAGAACAACCGCCCTGTTATCATCATTGGTCTTCTGCATAGAAGCAGTCAACAAATGGGGCAGAAGCTGCAAGGCCATATCCTTAAAAGCGCAGGTGGGGCCGTGCCACAACTCCAGCACCCCCATCTTTGGTCCCAAAGGATACAAAACCACAGGATTATCACCAAACTTGCTGCGACCATAGGCCTCATAAAGCATCTTAGTCAACTCCAGCTCCGCAAAATCTGTCAAAAACTTCTTCAATATCAACAAAGCCCTATTCACATAATCCATTTCCAAAAGGGCTTCCATCTCCTCAAAACAAATTTTGGGGAAATGCACGGGAACATAAAGCCCCCCGTCAGCCGCCAAACCCATCTTAATTGCATAGGCAGATGTCAGCAAATCACCTGCACCGCGAGTAGATCTGTACAACATAGTTATCTCCTTGTCCAAACAAAAAAATGTGCTATAATATTATACAATATTTTTTAAAAATTTCATAGAAAAAGGAAGAGATATATGATCACCAAAATTGTACTCGGGCAACCCCACACTGTGCCCGGCAACATCAAAGCCAATCTGGCAGCGGTCCAGGCCCTGACAGAAAAAGCGGTCCAGGCCCAGGCCAACCTGATTGTTTTCCCTTTGGACGCCATAACCGGTTCCGACCTGGGCCGTCTGGGGCAACAACTGGACTTCCGCCGGGACGCCTCCAACGCCCGTCTCCTGCTGGAAAAAAACTTTCAGCATAAAATCCAAATCTCCCACACCGACGAATACAACTTGTGCGGGTTTTCCCTGCACCCAAAATTCCTCGGCATCAGTCCCATAGGCAAAAACATCTTCATCCACGGCGGCGGCTCCGCTGCCTACAGCCCCGAAGGCAATCTTTTGGCGCTAAGTAAATTTTTCCAGGAAGATTTATTGGAACTCTCCTTTGACCCCCAACACCTGACATTGTTAGGTGACAAAAAAACTACTTGCGAAACCGAAACGGAATTCATCTGCTATTCCCTGCTCTATGCCATCAAAGAATTCTTCGTCACAAACCATATAGGAAAAGTTGTTATAGGACTTTCGGGAGGAATAGACAGCGCAGTGGCAGCAGCACTCTTCGCCATCGCCCTGGGGGCGGAAAACGTCATCACCCTCAACATGCCCGGACGCTACAACTCCGAACTCACCAAAAAACTATCCGACACCATCGCCTGGAACCTGAACACCCGCCACATGGTCATCCCCATCGCTGACAACACCGAAAACATCGTTCAGACACTGAAACACAACGGTCTGCCCGTCAGCACCCTCACCTTGGAAAACATCCAGGCCCGGGAACGAGGGGCCCGCATTCTGGCCGCCGTGGCCGCCGCCACAGGGGCGGTGGTCAGCGCCAACAGCAACAAAGCGGAACTGGCTGTGGGCTACTCCACCTTCTACGGCGACTTAGTAGGTGCCATCGCTCCCTTGGGGGATTTATGGAAACACCAAATCTACGAACTGGGCAGATACATCAATCAAAAAATTTTTAAAGATTCCATACTTCCGGAACTGGTCTTCCAAATCCGTCCCAGTGCGGAACTCAACGAAAACCAAACCATTGGCAAAGGGGGGGACCCCCTCTACTACCCCTACCACGACTACCTGCTCAATGCCTTCATTGAAGGCCACAGCTTAAGCAAAATTGCCAAATGGTACCAAGACGGAATACTGGAAGAAAAACTGAACTGCAAAAAAGAACTGACCAGAATACTCTTCAAAAATCAACACATTCAATTCTTTCAAGATTTGGAACAATGGTACAACGCTTATCACGGTCTGGCAGTGGCCAAAAGAATTCAGGCCCCACCAGTCATAGTGGTCAGCGAACATCCCTTCGGCGAACCGGAACCACAAATCGGCCCCTACTACTCCGAAGAATACCTAAACATCAAACAATCAATGCTGAAATCCTAACCGCCCGTCTGAGCCGCGGGGAACTGAACCCACATAAATCCATAAAACAAATCAGCCAACAGCCATGTCGCTACGCTCCAGCCATCAGGGGTGAGTGGATTACAGGGCGCAGGGCGCAAGGCGCAGGGATGGTAATAGGTTCCTGTAATTAGAGCAGAAAAGTCAGCTTAGTG
>JAZLMD010000042.1:0-3109 GCA_045598465.1 Acidaminococcaceae bacterium
TAACTTGTAACTTCTAACTCGCAGTGAGCGACCCCACCACCCAAAAAGCAAACTTGCTTTTTGGATACCCCCGCCCCACGCCTGGGGCGGAAAAACTTTCGAACAATGCTGACTTCCCTGAAACCTGACACCTGATACCTAAAACCTATTCCAATCACAGGAACATATTTCCTTTAATTTCTAACTTCTAACTTATAACTTCTAACTCGCAGTGAACGACCCTGTCACCGAGGGCGACTCCCCTTCACGTTACACGCTATTAACACTTTCACAAAACACATTCTTCAAAAATTCTCTCACAAAAATTTGATTGGAACGTTGAAAAGCGTTTTTTCGGTAGCGATACCATCGCTCACAGTATTGCTACCGAAAAATCACATTTTCACAAACTCAACAAAAAAGTCCTTTCGATTTTAATCAAAAGAACTTTTTCATATCCTTATCGTGACACAAGTCAGCTGATTTGCCGTTTGGCCATTTGGGCAAACAGCCCGTCCAACGCCATCAGCTCATCATAAGTTCCTGACTCCGCCACCACACCCTTGTCCAAAACGAAAATCCTATCCACACTTTGTAAAGTGCTTAACCTGTGGGCGATAACGATTTGTGTACAATGTATGTCTTCCAGATTTTTCGTCACCATTTCCTGGGTCACATTATCCAAAGCGCTGGTGGCCTCGTCCAAAATCAAAATTTTCGGTCTGTTCGCCACCGCCCGTGCTATCAGAATCCTTTGCCTTTGTCCGCCGGAAATATTGCCACTGGTGTCGTTGATAGGGGTATACATACCCATGGGCATCTCTTCAATATCCTTGTCAATAGCCGCTATCCGTGCCGCCGCCCAGGCATCATCAAGAGTCAGATTGGACATACCGATAATGTTATCCAGAATCGGTGCCATAAGCAGCTTGCTGTTCTGCATCACCACACCCATCTGCCGCCGGATACTGGTGGAGTTGAAAACCGCCATATCCTCGCCGTCATAACAGATGATACCCTTGGTCGGGGTCTCAAACCCTAACAAAAGCCGGACCAAAGTCGATTTGCCGCAGCCGGAGCCGCCTACAAAAGCCACCTTTTCCCCCGGCTTAATATGTAAATTGACGTCCCTCAAAACCTCGGGACCATCTTCACTGTAGCGGAAAGCCACCCGTTTCAGCTCAATCTCCCCCGACAGCTCCTCCGCCTCCGCCCTGTCATCACCGGTTTCCTCTTCCGCCAACAAAGGTTCAATATTTTGCCAATAAGCCGGCAAACTCATCAGTTGCACCACCTCCGGCAAAAAAGCCACCAAGGCCCCATTAAACCCGGTATAGGCCGCATTAAAAGCCATAAAAGTAGTCACATCAACAGCATCCGCATCCCCGTCCGCAATCCCCATGGCTGCAAAACAATAAAGCACCAGCATCAGTACCAGGGGCAATGCCGTATTCAAAAGAATAGTACGATTATTAATCCAACGGATTTCCAAATTCTTCCGCCAGCTGGCACTGAATTTCTGACTCCACAAATAAAAGACCTGCTCTGTCCCGCCCCGGCTCCGGAACTTGGACAGATTGTTAATCAGTTCCACCGTCAGGCCCGTCTGTTCATTGCCATATTTCATCAGTTCTTTCTGTTTGTTCGGAAATTTACACAGATTCAAACCCTGCAACAACAGATAAACCGCCCAAATTCCCATGGCAATACAGGTCAGCTTGCCGCTGTAGTAAAACATCAGGGCCAAACTCCACAAACCGAACAAAAAATTGAACAACCCTGCTACCAGCTGGCCAGTGAACAAATTTTTCATATCAATAACACTTAAGAGCCGTTTGGTTATTTCCCCCACCGAAAATTTGCGGAAAAAATCCAGCGGCAACGTCAGCAGCCGTGACACCACCGCCGCTTCCACCACCATTCCCAAATGCGTATCCAAACGCATTACAGTCAGTGAGCGGACCACCGTCAGCCCCGCCGTCACAAACCCGCTGACCAGCATCACCTGGGTAATGGTGGCCAAACCGCCGTAGTCCCGGTTGGGAATAACATCCGCAAAAACCGTATCTGTAATAATTGGGGTCAGAAGAGGCAAAAAACCCATCACAATGCTGACCATAACAATAACCAGCCAGTCATTCTGCCAGGTGGTACGGAACAAAAACTTAATAAAATCCCTGATGCCCACCTTGCCGCTGTCGAAACCGGGGTAACAAATCATAGCTTCATCCGCCAGGGAGGAGGCCACTTCCTCCGTCAGGGGCTCACCCGTACCGTCCTCGTTCCACAAAACATAATGGGAAGCATCCTTCGGCAGGGCCAGCCCCCATTTGCCATTACGGCAAACAAACAAGACCCCGCTGTCCTGAAGGAACCATTTCTCATTTAGGATTACCTTGCGGAAACGCAGATTTGCCCGACCGAGTACATACTGCAGTAAATTTTTACCGTGATAACGCTTCAGCAGATAATCCGGCACCGACAAATCCGCCGCTTTTAAGCCATAAAAACCCACAACACGGCCTACGAGAGCGGAATAATTTGAGTTTGCTCCGACAAAATAATCCGTCCGGCTTTCTTTACCGCCCAAAACATTGAATGATGCTGTCAGAAGTTGGGCCTGCTTCCGGGAACGCTGTTCCAGCCGCTTTTCCAAAAATTTCTTCTTGGCATGAAAACGGCCAATGCAAAGCAGGGCCAGAACATTCTGGTGTTCGGTAAAAACATTCAGCAAATCCGCCGCCGGCGCCGTCTTCAAAAAAACGCCTTCCGGCCACTGTACCACAAATTCATCCTTGTGGGACTCCATGAACCGCACCCACTCCACCTGCAGCAAATCAAAGAACCACTCACGCATCAGCGTCTTCAAACCCTCAACGGTCAGCCCTTCGCAGTCCGGCTCACCGGCACAGAGTTTCTGCAAATCACTATCACTGTAAAGCACCAGTTCCGTCGGTTCCAAAACCAATATGGAAAGCTCCACAATCTGAAACTCATCCCTGAGGGCAAACACCGCCTGGCCTTCAAACTTCGGACGCAAAAACAGCCGGGAACCGCCGGCAGTCAGATCCGTGGCGTAAACCTCCACCCTGCCCGACAAAATCCGGCAGGCAATACAGGTCTCACTGAA
>JAZLMD010000043.1:0-4674 GCA_045598465.1 Acidaminococcaceae bacterium
CCCCTGCCGTGAAGATTGGAGATGTCGTCTTGGGCGGTCACTTCCACAACTTTTATGTCATTTTTATCAAGGATTGTCCGCAGGACAAGTTCTGTCGCTTCGATGTTATTATTGAAAAAAACCGTCATATAGGCATCATCCAAAAGGGTAAACGCCTGTCTTTGTTTTCTGTATTCTTCTGATTGTAAGGGATTAAAAGCCATTGTACCACCTCAGTATTTTTTACAAATGAATTATAGCACAATTCAACATTTATTGCAATCAAATTATGTCGCTTCGCTCCAGCCATCAGGGTTCAGCCAACCGCCAACAGGGTTGAGGAAAGTCACTACAAAGCGGACGTTTTGACTTCTTATTGATGCTTTCACAAAAGCTCTTTCACCAAAATTCTTTCATCAAAAAATAAGTGAAACGTGGAAAAACGATTTTCTGGTAGCGATACTATCTCTTAAAGTATTGCTACCGAAAAACCTCATTTTCACGAAATCAACAAAAAAGTTCCTCCGCTTTTAAGCGAAGGAACTTTTTTAGTGCTAACTTTTCTCAACACTTAGTGCTCTGATGTGCAATGCTACGCTTTGCCCGGTTGTGGAGTCGTTTCGCTCCAGCCATCAGTGGTGAGGGTTCAGGGCTCAAGATTGAGGGTTGAGCCAACAGCCATCAGGGTTCAGGGAAGTTCATTGCGATGCGGACGTTCGGTTTTCTTGTCGTCACCCCGCCACCGTCAACACGCTCCCTTAGACGGTCCCCCGCCCCTCAAATGGGGCGGAAAAACTTTCGCTCTCTGCTGACTTCCCCGCTCTAATCACAGGAACATCTTACCATCCCTACGCCCTACGCCTTGCGCTTTGCGCCCTTAATCCTAATGCCTATGGCCTAATCCCTATGGCCTGACACCTGACCCCTGAAATCCTATGCCTTTTTCGCATTCAGTTTCTTTATCAAATCATATACGTATTGCTGGCAATGGTTGGCGGAGCTTATATAGAAGAGTTCATCCCCTTCCACAAACATGCCGGGTCTGAAATTAAGGAATTCGCTGTTGGCCACAATCCTTACCGCCAGGAAAGGAAGATTGAATTTGTTGGCTACGGCGCCAATGGCAAAACTTTCCATTTCCGAACAATCGGCTCCAAGTTTCTTGTGCAAAAAGGTAATCCAGTCGCTTTCACGTATCCAGGTGTCACTGGTTACCGTTGTGCCGGTAAGCAATCTGCCGTGCCCGTAAGGAACGGTCATAGCCGCCTTAACCAGTTTCTTATCAGAATAAAGATATTTATCCTCCGACTGCCATGCTCCGTTTTTAACAAATTCCAGGGTTTCATGTTTCCAGTTATCCATATTGTACCCTTTGCCCGGTGCCACGGGTTCGCTGGAATAAACATTGGATGTGCAAAGCCGTTCACAAATGACAAGGTCATTCAATTTCATATTCGCATGGCCGGCACTGGCAGTACCCATACTGATAACCATGCCGGGGTTGAATTTCATAATGCCGGCGGTGGTGGCACAGGCGGCATTGGTCCTGCCCAGATGGGTGAGCATAACAACAACCGGCTGACCATCTATTTCACCCTTGGCACAGAGATGCTGAGCCACTTTAATAAACTTGGGCTTTTCCAATTTTTCCACAAAATCTTCCATTTCCATACTCATACCGGCCAGCACCAAAATCGGTTTTGCTCCTGCCAGACAGGTGGTTGCCACCATCATCATGGCCGCACAAATAAAAGCAAATAATCTTTTCATTTCAAACCTCCTTATATTTATTTTTTAGGGAACAGACCCAAAAAATCAAAGGTTGCAAAGTAGTCCTCCGCCGTCTCCGCCCGGCGAATCATAACCACTTTACCGTTTTCTTTCAACAGCAGTTCCGCACTCCGCAGCTTGCCGTTGTAATTGTAGCCCATGGAGAAGCCGTGGGCCCCCGTATCGTGAATAAAAAGCAAATCCCCTTCTTCAATTTCCGGCAACATCCTGTCAATGGCGAACTTGTCGTTGTTCTCACAAAGTCCGCCCACCACATCATACTTGTGATCGCAGGGGGCATGCTCCTTGCCCATAACCGTAATATGGTGATAAGCCCCGTACATGGCGGGCCGCATCAGGTTGGCGGCACAGGCATCCACCCCGATGTAGTTCTTATAAGTATCCTTGTGGTGGATGGCCCGGGTAATCAAAGCCCCAGCCGGTGCCGTCATATACCTGCCCAACTCAGTGTAAATTTTTACATTTCCCAAGCCGGCTGGCACCATAATTTTGTCAAATTGTTTATGTACGCCCTCACCAATGACCATAATGTCATTGGGAATCTGCTCCGGCCGGTAGGCAATCCCCACTCCGCCGCTCAAATTGATAAACTCAATATCCGCACCGGTCTCCTTGTGAAGTTCCACCGCCACTTCAAACATAATCCGGGCCAGTTCCGGATAGTATTCATTGGTCAAGGTATTGGAAGCCAAAAAGGCGTGGATGCCAAAATGCTTGACGCCTTTCTTTTTCAAAATCTTGAAGGCCTTGGTCAGCTGTGCCCTGGTCATGCCGTATTTGGCATCACCGGGATTATCCATGATATTGTTCTCAATGGCAAAATGGCCGCCGGGATTGAAACGGCAGCAACAGGTCACGGGAATATCCGCAAACCGCTCCAAAAAATCAATATGGGTAATATCATCAAAATTGATGTAGGCCCCCAACTCCCGTGCCTTATGGAAATCCTGTACCGGGGTCATATTGCTGCTGAACATAATATCTTCCCCGTGGAAGCCCACCGCCTCACTCAAAAGCAACTCGGTATAGCTGCTGCAATCCGCACCGCAGCCCTCCTCCTTCATGATTTGCAAAATCACCGGGTTGGGCAGGGCCTTAACCGCAAAATATTCCTTAAAACCCTTGTTCCAGGCAAAGGCCTGCTTCAGGAGGCGTACCCGCTCCCGAATACTCTTTTCGTCATACAGATAGAAAGGCGTGGCATACTTGGCCGCAATCTTTTCCAACCTGCTCCTGGTAATAAATGGTTTTTTCTCAATCATCTCGAAACACCTTTCTTCAAACTCCCTAACTATTCTATCATAAAACCCGCCGTGGGGCAAAGTTTATTTTATGTATTTGAAATTGTTGAATTTGGTGCGGAGGTCCTTCCCCTCCCGTGCCCAATCTGCCAACACCGCCTGCAAAATAATGGCAATCTCCAACCGTTTCCGCTGAATCTTGCAACCGTAAGCATAGGGCTTGGCAATATCCCCGTTGACCAAATCCGCATTGGCATGACAACCCCCGCTGCAGAAAAAGCGGGCCCAACACTCCCGGCATTCCGGCTTGGTCATCACATGGCACTGGCGGAACTTTTGTACCATGTCCGGTTTGGTAACACCCATCTCCAAGGTTCCCATTTTGTATTGCTCCCGACCCACAAACTGGTGGCAGGGATAAATATCCCCGAAGGCGGTAATGCAGTAATACTCATGTCCCGCACCGCAACCGGCCAACCGCTTGGCCACACAGGGACCGTTATCCAGGGCCACATTAAAATGGAAGAAATCAAAGGGGTCCCCTGCCAAGCGTTTCTCCAGGTAGGCCCGGCCGAGTTTGTCATACTCTTCATAGAGTACGGGCAAATCCTCCTCCGTCAGCACCCAATCCTCCTTGAGCCCCACCACCGGCTCCATGGAAATTTCCTTACCCACCCTGGTCATATCCAACACTTCATCCGCAAAACGGGTGCTGAAATGGGTGTAGGTCCCCCGGATGTAATAGTTCTGCCCCTGACGGCTCTCCACCACCCTCTTAAAGTTCTGCACCGCCACATCATAACTGCCGCTGCTGTCCGGAAAGGGCCGCATGGCGTCGTGCATTTTTTTTGACCCGTCCAAACTCAGCACCAGCATCACCTGATTATCGTTCAAAAATTTTATTTTCTCATCCGTCAGCAAAGTACCGTTGGTGGTCAAAGTCAGTTTGATGTTTTTCCCCGTCTCCCTTTCCCGTCGGCGGACATAATCCACAATATGTTTCACCACGGGCCAGTTCATCAGGGGCTCGCCACCGAACAAATCCAACTCCAAATTGTGCCGGCTCCTGCTGCCCCGGATGGCAAACTCAATGGCCTTTCCCGCCGTCTCTTCGGTCATCAGCTGACTGCAACCGCCGAACTTGCCCTTATCCGCAAAACAATAACCGCAACGCAAATTGCAATCGTGGGTCACCAAAAGACAAAGAGATTTCACTACAGGTTCTTCTTTGAATGTCTCCGGCACTGCAAAATCAGGGCTGAAAAGCATTCCTTCCTCTTGCAATCCCTTCAATTCACCCAGGGCGTCATCTATATCTTCAGCAGAATATTTGCCTGCCAACTTCTCTTTGGCATCCTCCGGATTGGTACCATCATAATAATCCAACAAATCATAAATGAGCTCATCCACCAGATGTACCGCACCGCTGTTCACGTCCAGCACTGCCATCTTGTCGTCCAGACGCATTTTGTGAATCAACATCTCTTCCTCCAAAAATAAATCGGCCTGCCCAGAGGGCAGCCCTTTTGCGTTAGCTTATTTGCATTTTTCGCAAACTTGATTACCTACCGTACAACTTGTTTTGCAAGCGGATTGGCAGGAAGCAGGACACTCACCACAACCACCGGTACGCAAGGTTTTTTTAATCGTGGCACTGTTCACT
>JAZLMD010000044.1:0-4000 GCA_045598465.1 Acidaminococcaceae bacterium
CACACCTCCCAAATCCGGCGAAACCACTACCAAATTGGGCAGTTTCTTGGATTTTATGTAGTTGGCCAAAGTGGGGCCGCCGGGCATATGGTCAAAGGGAACATTGAAAAAACCTTGAATTTGAGCCGCATGCAAATCCACTGTAACCACTCTGGTAATACCGCTGACACTGAGCAAATCAGCCATCAGTTTGGCCGTAATCGGCTCCCTTCCTCTTGCCTTCCTATCCTGACGGGCATAGCCGTAAAAAGGCACTATAGCCACAATACTCTTGGCACTTGCCCTCTTGAAAGCATCCGCCATAATCAAAAGTTCCATCACATTGTCATTCACCACAGGACCGCAGGTAGGTTGTACCACGAACACATCCTTACCCCGGACTGATTCATTGATCATCACCTGAATCTCACCATTGTTGAAACGGTTGATGGTGGCATCCCCCAATCTGCAACCGAGATAGGATGCAATTTCTTCGGCCAAAGACCTGTTGGCATTGCCGCTGAACAGGGCAAAGCGCTCTTTGTCATTAAGCATTTTTCAGTTCCCCCAATTTTCATTAGTTGCGGATTCAGACCGCGATTTTATTATACTACCCAAAGGGTCTTTTCTCAATCTTCAAAGTACTTTTATTGAAAAAATCATAAACTACATTTCCCCAGTCATGTAATTTTTCAGTAGCTGCAAGGCCTTATCCGCTTCTTTGCCTTCGGCATAAATCTGTAAATTACCGCCCTTAACCACACCCAATTGCATCCATTCAATCACACTTTTGCCATCGGCCGTTTTGTCACCGCAAACAACCTTAACCCTACAATCCAAATCTTTAATCAAATTTACCAATTCCCCGGCGGGACGGGCATGAATACCCACAGAATCATTAACGGTATAGGAAAAACTGTTACCCCTAAATTCCGCCCCTGATGTTTCCGCATTATCATCGGAGCTAAGTTTGACCGTAATGACCATAGGATTGTAACCTGCACTGACTATAACATCCAAGTCAACCTCTGCCAACAACTCCCCTGTCTCAACCCTCTGACCATTTTTGACATTTACCTTAAACCCGTTGCCATGCAAATTAACCGTATTGATACCCACATGAACCAGCACTTCCTGTCCTTCATCAGCGGCAATGCTGACGGCATGTCCGGTCTCCGCCACGTGCGTAACCACACCCTTCACCGGTGCACAAATTTGCCCGCAATTTGGCTTTACACCAAAGCAGGGTCCCAAAACACCTTGGGCAAAGACAGCATCAGGTATTGCTTCCATCCTCACTATTTCACCCTCAACAGGGCATAACATTTGCAGGTTCTCCACCTTAACAACTTTTTTATTCTGCCCCATTTCGGCAGTCATAACCGCATGCCGTACCTGGGAGATTTTTGCAACAGCCACAGACACTTCATCCAGACCGGCCTTGACCAAATCCGGGATAATTTTTGTATCACCTCCAAGTTGCCCGCAAATTCCCACAGGAATAGCATTTTTGTGACCACCTTCAATAGTCATTTTTATCAGACGCAACACCGCTTCATGATAAGGATTGTAATAGTCATCCAAACCTTCGGCCTGTCTGTCCAGTGCCAATGTATATTGAGTCAAATCATTGGTACCGATTGATAAAAAGTCCACATAACGTCCCAACTCTTCACTGCAAACAGCCGCCGCAGGCGTTTCCACCATAATCCCCAACTTAGGCATCTTGTAGGGAACCTGTTTGTCCCTCAGTTCCATCGCTGTTAACTCCACCTGTTCTTTAATGAGCTGAATTTCTCTGACGGACGTAATCATCGGAAACATAATATGGGCATTGCCGAAGACAGCCGCCCGCAACAAGGCCCTTAACTGCACTCTGAAGATCGCCTTATCCGCCAAACTTACACGAACACCACGCAACCCCAAAGCAGGATTTTTCTCCTTGGGCAAATCGAGACAGGATGCCGGTTTGTCCGTACCGATGTCCATAGTACGAATAATTACAGGTCGTTCCCCCATTGCCTGAAGAACACGCTTGTAAACCTCATACTGCCTATCTTCATCGGGGGCACTGTCATAATTCATAAACAAAAACTCTGTACGGAAAAGCCCGATACCGTCCCCATTGTTTTTCAACACCTGTTCCACGTCTTCTACCCCAGAAATATTGGCATAAACTTTCATTCGGGTTGTGCCGGATTCCGTCGCCGATGCCGACTTATCCGCCAGTTTGGCCTTAGCACAGGCTAATGCCTCCCCATCGGGGAAAACATTTAAATATCCCTCATCGGCATTCAAAACAACTTCCGCCCCGTCATAATCAGGATTTGGCTCCACACCAACAATATAGGGCAAGCCATAATTCCCTGCTAAAATTGCCGTATGTGAGGAAAGATTTCCCTTATGGGCAACAAGCCCTTTAACAAAAGTTTTATCCAACAAAGACAATTGAGCCGGATTAAACTCTTCTGCCATCAGAATAACGTTTTCCTTATACTCCTGCTTACTCCCAATTCCAAGTAATTTATCTGTCACCCGCCGGGCGATTTGTTCCATGTCCTCGCTACGGGCCTGCATATATCTGCTTTCCATCTTCCTGAATTCATCTGCCAACCGCTTTCCCGTCAGCATAACAGCAAATTCAGCACAAACCTTCATTTCTGTTATTTTGCCAATAACCGCATCTGCAAATTTTTTATCCTGCAACATCATCCGTTGTGCTTGCAAAATATCCGCAGCATTAGCATCCGCCGCCACAATTTCTGCATCAATATCCGTTTCAACCGCTTCCAATATCTTGTTGAATCGTGTTACTTCGCCATTGACATCGGTAATATCTTTTTTTATTACCTCGGAATGACCTTTCAACACCACCAGTTTGGCAACAGCAATACCTTCCACAACGGTCCTACCCTTAAGTACCTTTGTCGCAACATCTTGTGTAATTTCCTGAACATTTTCCTCTGTAGTATCATGTATCTGTTCCATATAATTTTCCAATTTGGCCTTAATGATTGTGACTTTAGGTCCGAAAATTATCTGAACAGCATTGCCATCCTTCAATACCGCCTTTGCGCCACAGTGTTTAATGGCAACCTCATCCAATTTTTCCGGATGATAAACATTCAAACGCAGGCGGGTAGCACAACAATCCAAACTTTCAATATTCACTTTACCGCCCAAAGCCCGACAAAGGCCCCCACTTATATCATTATCCCTGGCATACTTGGCCTGAACATCAGCCCTTGTGTAAAGTTTTGTTTCTCCCTCTTCCTCACGTCCGGGAGTTGGCAAATTAAGTTTTGTTATGAGCGTATAGAAGACAAGGTAGTAGATAAAAAAGTAGATAATGCCTGCCGGAAGCAACATCATCCAGCTTGTTTTAGCATTCCCCGGCATAACACCATAAAAGACCAAATCTAACAAACCTGCAGAAAATGTCTCACCAATTGCCACATTCAGCATCTGGGCAACCACATAAGTACTTCCTGCCAAAAGCGTTTGCACCACATACAGAATTGGGGCCGCAAAAATAAAGGAAAATTCTATCGGTTCAGTAATACCCGTCAAAACAGCTGTTAAAGCGGCTGACAAAAGAAGACCGCCCACAACCCTCCTCTTTTCCGGTTTGGCGGCCCGGTACATGGCCAAAGCAGCACCCGGCAGACCGAAAATCATAAAAATATATTCGCCTGAAAAATAGCGTGTCGCTTCCGCACTGAAATGTTCAATATTTTGAGCGTTCGCAAGCTGGGCAAAAAATATATTTTGACCGCCTTCCACAATCCTGCCCGCAACTTCCATTGTGCCGCCCAAAGACGTCTGCCAAAAGGGGATATAAAAAATATGATGCAACCCTACCGGAATAAGTGACCTTTTGATAATACCAAAAATCAGCGTTCCATAATAACCGCTGTCTGCAACAATCCTCCCCAAAGAATAAATACCGATTTGAACAGAAGGCCACACGTAATACATAACGATGCCTACCAATATATAAGCAAAGGTACATACAATAGGT
>JAZLMD010000045.1:0-3040 GCA_045598465.1 Acidaminococcaceae bacterium
CGGCATCGGCAAGAGTACCATTCTTTTAGATGTGGGGATGAAGTTTGCCAACCGGGGCATTACCACTCTTTATGTGAGTGGGGAGGAGAGCGAGGAGCAGACCGCACTCCGGGCCAAGCGGCTGGGCGGCAGGACGGACAAACTTTTGGTGATGACGGCTACGGATTTGGACAGTATTTTGAACCAGGCAAGCCGGGTGGGTCCCAGGGTGCTGGTGATTGATTCTATCCAGACCATGTATAATAGCGAGATTGATTCGGCGGCTGGCAGTGTGGCCCAGGTACGGGAGTGTACAGCCAAGCTTTTGCAGTTTGCCAAGACCACGGGGATTGCAGTGCTGATTATTGGGCATGTTACCAAGGATGGCAATATTGCGGGGCCCCGGCTTTTGGAGCATATGGTGGATGTGGTGCTGCAGTTCGAGGGGGACCGTTCTTATTCCTTCAGGATTCTCCGGGCTTTGAAGAACCGTTTTGGTACCACCGGTGAAAGCGGTATTTTCAGCATGGAGGCCAACGGTTTGGTGCAGGTGGATAATCCTGCCGGACTGTTTTTGGAGAACCGTGGCGGGGATGTGTCCGGCAGTGTGATTACTGCCTGTATGGAGGGAAACCGGCCCATTATGGTGGAGGTGCAGGCCCTGGTGGCACGGACTCCCTTCGGTTTGCCCCGGCGTACCTCCGTTGGTTTTGATTTTAACCGTTTGAATATGTTGGTAGCAATTTTGGAACGTCGGCTGGGGATGGATTACTCCACTTTTGATGCCTATATCAATGTGGTGGGAGGCATGAAAGTGAATGAGCCGGCGGCGGATTTGGCGGTGGTGGCAGCCCTGGTCAGTGCCTATAAAAATATGCCCGTGGATAGGAATGTGCTGTTGTTCGGCGAGTTGGGCCTGACCGGCGAGGTGCGTAGGGTTGGGACCCCGGAACGGCGGATTGCCGACGGCATCAATCTTGGTTTCAAAAAATTTATTGTTCCCAGGGGTAAAATCACCCAGAAATTCACCGGGGTGGGGATTGTTCAGGTGGGAACTTTGGCGGAGGCCGTGCAGCAGGTTTTTTAGATGCATAAGTTTCCTTTTCATGTAGTGAAGTTAATAAAGGCCTTGGAAAGTCATGACTACGAGGCCTATGTGGTTGGAGGTGCGGTCCGGGATATTCTTCTGGGTAAAAATCCTCATGATTATGACATTGCCACCAGCGCCACTCCTGAGGACGCCATCGGGGTGGCCGAGGAGATGGGCTGGCAGACAATTGACAAATTGGGTAAGAATTTCGGCACCATTATTGTTATTGTGAATGGGGTGGGGATGGAGGTTACCACCTTCCGGGGTGAACGCTACGACCGGGACAGTCATCGGCCGGCGGCGATTTGGAAGGCACGGAATCTGCAGGAGGATTGCAAACGCCGCGATTTTACCATCAATGCTATGGCCATGGATTTGAGGGGTATCCTTTATGATTTCCATGGGGGCAGGGAGGACCTGAAGAAGGGTATTCTCAGGACGGTGGGCAAGGCCGGGCAGCGGTTTGAAGAAGATGCCTTGAGGATGTTCCGGGCCTGCCGTTTTGTGGCGGAGCTGGGTTTTGATTATGTGGATGAAAAGGGCAAAACCATTTCTTTCGGGGATCCTGGGAGCGAATATTTTATGCCCAAGTGTCCTGTGTTTGACACTTCCCGTTGCGCGGGACTTTCCCTGGACAGGGTGAAGGCGGAGGTGGAAAAACTCATTTGCGGTGATTATGCCGGCAAGGGGCTCACCATGTTGGTGGGCAGCGGCCTTGCGGATGCCCGGTGTTACATCAAGAAGAACGGGGAAGTAAGTATTATAGATATTCTGCCGGAACTCAGACGGTTGGTGGGACTGAAGCAGAATCCCAAGCATCATTTTTATGATGTGTGGGAGCATACCTTGAGGGCTATGGACAACAGTCCGGAAAAACTGGTGATTCGTTGGGCGCTTCTGCTTCATGATCTTGGTAAGGGCTTGCCCAATGTGCGGGATTTGAACAAGGAGGGCCAGCCCAGGGATGCGGGGCATGAGAAGGAAAGTGCCCGCATGACCACGGAAATTATCAAGAGATTTAATTATGCCCCCAAGCTAAACAGATATATTACTTTTTTGGTGGCTCAGCACATGCGGTTTGCTGCCTTTCTCAGGGACGACAAAAATGGCATGAAAATAGAACATTCCATGCTACACTGGCTTAGGGATGTGGTGAGTCAAAATATTTTCCGTCATGAAGAGGATATGGTGGCGGGATGCACTGACTTGGTGAAGGTGTATTTGGCGGATATGGGGGCCACTGTGGCGGGCAGGGACCATAGGATTATGGAGGAGGGCCGGGAGATGGGGGCTCATCTCATCCAATTGGCACGGACGAAAATGCCCATTTCCACAGGGGATTTGAATCTGGCGGAAACTGACTTCAAGAAAATTCCCCAGGGCGTAAATTTACGAAATGCTCTGGCATATCTGGTCAAGCGGGTGCAGGCGGGGGACCTGGCCAATGAGCACCGAGTCCTGATTCAGGCACTGCTAAATAAACACGAAAGGATTCAAAGGGAAAAAAATGGATCAAGAAAAGGGAAAAATAACAAAAATAATTCTGCATCTGGTGGTACTCGTCATTCTCGTAGGCGGTCTGGCGCTGGTGTTGCATCCGGGTCTGTTGAACATTGAAAAGGTGGCGGATGGCACGCCTTTGACAGCACGGTTGCAGGATATTCCTGATGCCAATGTACCCGATTCGCCTTATTTTGTTAAGGTGGATGTATACAATATGAGCAGCAAGGGTGACAGGTTGGTGCTACCATATTTCAAGACCCGTCAGCAAAGGACGTTCTATACTTGCGCCCCGGTGGCGGCCATGATGGTGGTGGATTATTATCTGGGAGAATGTAAAGACGGGGAGCTGGAAGTTGCTAAAATTATGGGCACCAGCAGCAATGCGGGCACAACCATTGGCGGAGTGGTGAAATATTTTGAGCATTTGGGCTGGGATGTGGTTTCCAGCGGTACCAAAGCCGCCCCGGG
>JAZLMD010000046.1:0-2516 GCA_045598465.1 Acidaminococcaceae bacterium
ATTATCCACCCCATTGCCGGCACGGCCAACGACCTTTAAATTGGTGGCACTTTCGTAAAGTTCCTCATTAACCTTGGTCACGCTGCGGACCACAATAGCATCGTAGTCGCCAATGACCTGCAAGAGTTCATCACGCTGAATATCCATACGCACATCCACCTGGATGTCAGGGGCCTGTTGCAAAAGCTCAATACCCTTCTCGTTGATATCCTCCGTCACAATTACTTTAAACATTTTTCTTTTCTCCTTTGCTAATTTATTTTATTTTTCTTGTTTCCAAATAATAGCGTTTTTCCTGGGCCTGCCCCATACTGAAGGTTTTACGAGGAAATACTCCATCCTTCATAATGCTACGAAAAAAATCGTCCTTACCGATGGCCGGCAGAAAGAACCCTATACTGTCGCGTACCACCGCAAATTTACTCAGGGACTCCTCGCCATGAATATAATCCAAAGTTCCCGGATTGTCCTTCAGATAGCCGTCCAATGCCTCTTGTAAAACCCCCAGTGGCAACACACTCCTGGTCTTATCTAAATACAACACTCCCGTCCGCTCCCCCGCCTGCCAACGGACCGGATGTCCGCCAGAAACAGAAAACTTATCCATGTGGGACAAAAGCTTTGGCACATCCACCCCCTGCACCAAACGATGGATGGGGGCAAATTTTTGGGAACTGTGATGAATATTCTCCAATTCCACCATAGCGTAGCGGGCAACTGGTGATAGTCGCTCCCCATAACAGGCCTTTGCTGTGCAAAGGGAATGGTTACCGTCCCCCACGGCGTAAAGCAGGGCATCTTCTCCGAATCTTGACCGCTGCCAAGCTACATATTCATCCAAAACTCCGTCCAATTCCACCGCCTGTTCACCTTGAACCAACCAACCCCGGATATGGCCGCCGCCTGACATCAAATCAAAGTTATAGAGTTCCGTGAGCAGGTGCTTCATCCCGGCAACCCTCCGAAAAATGCGGTCCTCCTTGTCGTCACAGAGCAGCAGCACATGGCTCAATTCCACCGCCGCCTGCTCACGAATCTTTTTACGGGGGGGAATACGCTCCAACACCGTCCGCTCCGTGGCCCGGACCGGAGCGCTTGTTAAGGGATTAAAATCGTAGGCCTCCAAATCCACCACTCCCACCAGACCCTGACGAATGTCCCCATTCAGCAAAGTACGTTCCACATAAACATAGGCATTGGCATATTCTTGAAAAATGCCCTGCCGCAGGTATTGCTCCATGGTGGCATTGATTTCAGCAATTCTGCCGTTGCAATCTCCTGACAAATAAACTTCCGGCAGGATGATGTGCAGTGTGCTGGGTCCGACCCCCACCTGCTGTTCCACCTGTTGCCAATATTCCGGTTCGCTGGTGAACTGGTCGCAGGCAATCACCGCCCACTTATCCAATTCTATGTTTTTCGGCAACAATAAATTACCACTTTTAAATATGCCCATCTTGAAACTCTTTCATGTATTTTGCCAGGGCCTCGCAGGCCTCCACAGTCACGGCGTTATAAGCGGAGGCACGGCACCCCCCCACCAGTCGGTGGCCCCCAATGCCTACAAAACCACGCTTTTTGCCTTCCTCCACGAATTCTTTTTCCAACTCCCTGTGGGCCAGGTTGAAAGTGATATTCATCATAGAACGATATTTTTTCTCCGCATGACCGATGTAGAACCCGTCAGAATTATCAATGGCATCATAGATAATTTTGGCTTTAGCCCGATTGCGTTTCTGCATGACAGCTGCCCCGCCCTGTTTTTTGAGCCAATGCAGGGTCTTATTCACCATGTAGATGGCGAAAACCGGTGCCGTATTATACAGGGAATCATTTTCCGCATAGGTACTGTATCTCAACATGGTGGGCAAATCTTCATTGGCAGCAGCTAAAAAAGCCTTTTTAATAATGACGATGACCACCCCGGCAGGACCAAGATTTTTTTGTGCCCCGGCATAAATCAAACCAATCTTTTCTACATCCACCGGCCGGGAAAGAATATCGCTGGACATATCGCAAATAAGCGGCACTCCGAAGTCGGGAAAATCCTGATACTCAGTGCCATAAATGGTATTGTTGGCCGTAATATGCACATAAGCCGTACCCGGTTCCACCTTGAACTGCTCCGGAATATAACTGTGATTCTTGTCTGCGCTGGTGGCCACTTCATAGGCCTGGCCGTAGCGTTTGGCCTCTGCCAAGGCCTTTTTGGACCACACGCCGGTGTTCACATAGCCCACCTTCTGCCCCTTGGCAAAATTGGCTGCGGCCATCAGAAACTGCACGCTGCCCCCTCCCTGAATGAAAAGAATTTCATAATCCTCAGGAATATTCATCAGTTCCTTGAGCAAGGCCTTGGTTTCCTGATGCAGGGCATCATATTCCTTGCTCCTGTGGCTCATCTCAATGATGCTCATGCCAGTGCCTTTGTAGTCCAAAAACTCCTTTTGCGCCTCCTGCAGGACTTCTAAAGGCATGGCGCTGGGACCTGCGTTGAAATTGTATGCTCTCATTTT
>JAZLMD010000047.1:0-4058 GCA_045598465.1 Acidaminococcaceae bacterium
GTAAAGATAATCCTCATAACCCCAGTTTTCGTTGGCATAACGGTAATCCAAGGAAATGTTATTGCCTTCACTGAATTCATGGGCCAGACCTACACTGATGTTTTCTCCGTTTTTACGATTGTCCCATTTGTCATCATTGGCATCATTAAAAGCCCCGTCATGATATTTTTTGGCAAAGATACGATAGGATGTTTTGTCAAACTTCCCCTGGTGGGAAATCTTATAATTCTCATGGTTGAAACTGCCGAATTCAGTCCCCAACTTGGTCTTGAAACCATCCACTTTCTTGGTCACAATATTTATGACGCCGCCCACGGCATCAGTGCCGTAGAGCAAAGAGCCGGAGCCCTTCACCACTTCAATCCGCTCAATATTATCCATATCGTTCATGAGTTGCCCTATATAGGTTTGGGGAGTGCCCATACTGTCCGCACCGGGGATGGCAATGGGCATACCGTTAACCATAATCTTGATTTTGTTGGATCCGTTCATACCGAATTTACTGGATGTATCATTTCCGGCAATGGGATAATCCGCAAACTGCATTCCCGTCACCTGACGCACAGCATCTTGCACGTCCTTGTAATTCATCTTTTCAATCTGTTCCGCCGTAATAACCTGGGTATTACTTTTTGTTGTGAACAGGGTCTCAGGTTTGCCGGAGGCAGTTACTACCACCTCGTCAAAATAATATGTTTTGTTGGTGATTTCCTCAGCCGCAAATACCTGCACACCGGCAACACTCAACAATACAGCTAATCCCAAAGTAGATTTTTTCATCTTCTTACCTCCAAAAAAATTTTGTCCCCAGAGAACAGCTCTCACCCCATCCCCCAGGGACAGCCCTATTATAGTGGTTTCAAAAAAATATGTCAAGCAAAATATTTATTATTTTGCTTGACATTCTTGTTAGGAACGATTATTATTAAGGTGCCATTCAACAAGAAGATATATGGCAAATAGGAACAAATTTGCTATTCTCTGGTCTTCTTCACTAAAAAAAGCTGGGGCAAAACCTCAGCTTTTTTTCGTTATTAACTATAATTATCTTCAAATGCAAAATGCCGCATAGAGAGGCACGGACTTGATACCCTTCTCCAGCCCGAAATTCTTTGCAGAAACCCTTATTACTTTGGGAATCCCGTACCGCTTACGGAATACATCCAAACTTTTTGATCGGGTATGAATACCCGACTTCACCTCAACCGGCAGCACATCGTTCCCCTTTTCTAAGAAAAAGTCCACCTCTGCAATGGATTCACTGGTCCAATAACGCAATTCATAACCGTTGCTCATCAAAGCCATGGCCACATAGTTTTCGGCAACTGCTCCACGAAATTCTTCCGATGTCTGTAATATTTCCCTGTTCAGATTGCTCCTGTATGCCAAAATTCCCACATCCGAGTAATATAGTTTAAAACTTCCCACAACATCAGAAACGCACAGGGGTCTTTTACCGCCGGTGGTCAAATAACAAGGAAGAACAATGCTGGCATGAATAAGCCAATCAATGGCAACGGCATACTGATTGGACCGTGCCCCGCTCTTAATAACTTTGTATTGGAACTTTTTATTTTCCTTGGCCAATTGGGCCGGCAAGGAATCATACACCGCAGCGATTTTCAAGGTTTCAGACGGGTCAGTATATTTTGCCATATCGGCTATATAGGAATTGTAGATAAGCCCCTGCATTTCCCGATAGTCACCATTATCCAAAAATGATTGAACCACTGCCGGCATGCCCCCAACCAACAGATAATCTTCATACAGAAGTAATAATTGTTCATGCAAAAGCACAGGTAAGGGTTTGTTGTCCCTGAAACATTCCCTGATTCGCTCCGCCAAAAATTCCTCACCTCTGGCCCAAAGAAACTCCTCGAAATCCAAAGGGTACATTTTCAAAAAAGCAACTTTCCCCACTGGAAAGGAAAATTTGGTTCTGTGTACAACAATCCCTAACAAACTCCCTGCCGCAACAATATCCTGCTCCGGCATCTGTTCTGCAAAATATTTCAAGGAAGTCAAGGCCTTTTCATTGGCCTGTATTTCATCAAAAATCAAAAGAGTCCGCCCAGGTATCACTTCCACATGGTACAATTTGCAAATATCCCTCAAAATATCCTTGGGATTGATGGAAAATTCTAAGGAAGCGGATAATTTTTTCTCCCCCTCGAAGTTAATATATACCACATTATCATAATGTTCACTGCCAAATTCTTTCAGCAAATATGTTTTTCCAGTTTGCCGTGCTCCGTACAACAAAAGAGGAAGTTTATTTTTTTTGTTTTTCCAGCCAATCAACTGTTCCATTAATTTTCTTTTCATATTGCCCCCCTTTAAGAAAATATTATAATCGTCAGCGAGTTTATGTCAAGAAAAATGTCATATTTTATATTTTTAAATACCAAAAAATGTAAAATATGACATTTTTACTGATGTATTCATTTATATGGTCTTCCCAAAAAAACGCCGGGGCTTAACCTCAGCGTTTTTTTGCTTTATCCAAACATTTCGGACAAATGCCTACAAATACAATCTTGTGGGGCTGCAACTTGAACCCCGTCATCTCCTCCACCTTGGCATCCAAAGTATGGTCATAGGGCAACTCCTGGAAATTGTGCAAATCCCCACACTCCGTACAAAGCATGTGATAGTGTCGGGAAAGGATATGGTCAAAGTGGTCCGCTCCCCCGGGTACGCTGACCCTTGCCAAAAAACCGGATTCCAAAAGGGCATTCAGATTACGGTAGACAGTACCCTTGCTGATATCCGGATAGTCCTTGGTAATCATATCATACACATCCTCCGCCGTAGGATGGCAACCGTGCCGCCGTACAGCATCCATCACCATTTGTCTTTGAATTGTATTTCTTTTGGCAGTCATTTTACACCTCGATTCCCGCTTCCGCAAAAGTCCGCATTTCCTTGTAGCACCTGAGCCCCGCCTGCAGCAGAGTCAGATTATAATCAAATTTCTGTTCTGCACTTAACCCTTTCAACAAAATCACCTGTTTGTCACAGAAAACCTGCCGGTATTCTTTTTTATGTTTTCTGAAATATTGTTGCAACTCCTCCAAACCGCTTTCCTGCAACAGTTTCTCCGGGTCCGCCGTCCCCCTGAGAACCGCATAACGTCGGACCATCCCCTCAATCTTCCCCAGGGACCCCCTGGGTTTAATCAAATTATCCAGCCGCTGCTGTACCGCCATTTCAATTTCATTCATAATACTTTACCCGCTCCAAAAACCGCCAAAATATAAACCGCTTCACCCACCTCCGTAAGAAAACCGTAGGTATCACCGGTCAACCCGCCCAACTGATTTTTCAGGAATTTGGCCACAACGTTCAACAAAACAAAACCGACCCCCACTGCAAGCAGATAAACCATGCCAAAGTAAAAAGCCACAAGGCAGGTCAGTACTAAACCTGGAAGCCAGTACCAGCCCTTAGCATAATCCTTGAACATCTTGCCAATGCCGCTGTTCCGGGCATAGGGATAGCATATGATGAAGAAAACCATCATGGAACGGGTGAAGAGAAAAGCCATAATCAAAGCCAGAGTCAGAATTTCCGCAGGAAGGGAAGCATAAAGGGCAAACTTTGTCAAAAGGAGCAGCCCCGCCCCCAGCACCCCGTTGGCACCCACATGGCTGTCCTTCATAATCTCCAGCATCCTTTCCCGGTCACGGGCACTGAAAACCCCGTCGCAGGTATCCATAAAACCGTCATACATCAGTACTCCGAAGATGAGAAACTCCGCCAAAAGCAGCAGCATGCTCCGCAAGAACACAGGTGTATCCAGCTGTATCAGTCCCCGGTTCGCCCCCGCCAAAACCGCACCTGCCAAAAGGCCGACCAGCGGGAACCACAGTACGCTGCGGCTGAAACCCTCCGGCGACCACTCCCGGGCACTGCTAAATTTTATTCTCGTCAAAAATTCCAATGCAGTAATCATTTCCTAATCTTCCTTTTTAGGGCGTATGGCGTAGGGCGTAAGGCGTAGGGAATGTATTATGTTCCAGAAAAATAATAAAATTTTTTGGGAGCATATTTCCTTC
>JAZLMD010000048.1:0-2129 GCA_045598465.1 Acidaminococcaceae bacterium
GCCTATTCCATGAGTGCCGGTGGGCCCCTGGTACATCCCAATTTGGAAGTGATGGTCATTACGCCCATTTGTCCCCACGAACTGGGGAACAGGCCCCTGGTCATTCCCTTGGACGAGGTGGTGGAAATAGAGACGGAGCGGTATGGGGAAGAGCTGGTGCTTCAGTCGGATGGTAAAATTGTGGGACCCATTGCGGATGACTGCATAGTGCAGGTGGAGAGAAGCCCCTACGTTATGCAACTCCTTAGGGTTTCTGCACAGAATTACTACGATTCCTGGCAGGAAAAATTGACGAGGTGAGTAAATGAAGAGACAACGTTTGAGTTTGATTAGGGAGATTATTACAAGAAATCATGTTGCCACGCAGGAGGAACTTACCGCATTGTTGCTGGAGCGGGGCGAAAATGTTACCCAGGCCACGGTGAGCAGGGATATCAGGGAGCTGGGATTGCTCAAAGTGCATGACGGGGTGGGCAGTTACCACTATGTTTTCCCTAATAGTGACCAGCAGGTAAGCCCTATCCAAATGCAGAAGAATTTGCAAAACAGCATTATCAGTACTGTGGCTAATGAGGCCCTGGTGGTGGTACACACTTTGCCCGGGGCGGCCAATTTTGTGGCATTTACTTTGGATTCGGCCAAGTGGCCTGAAATTATTGGTACCATTGCCGGGGATGATACGGTTTTTTTGGCTCTGCGTTCCCCCGCATGCAAGGTAGCTGTTTTAGAGAAACTGAAAGAATATAAGAGCTGAGATTATGTTAGCGAGTTTGCAGGTACACAATTTTGCTTTGATAGAGGATGCCCAGGTTGATTTCAGTTCCGGTTTCAATGTTTTTACAGGTGAAACCGGTGCGGGAAAATCCATACTGGTGGATGCTTTTGGTGTGGTTCTCGGTGGCAGGGCCAATGGTGATTTTGTCCGCTCCGGCACGGATGGTTTTTGGGTACAGGCCGTATTTACCAATAAGGACAATCTTTCTTTGGATGCCTTTTTACAGGAACAGGGAATAGATTCGGAGGAGGAAGTTTTTCTCAAGCGGATGGTGAATGCCCAGGGCAAATCCAAAGCCACCATCAACGGGGTGCAGGTGCCCCTGCAGGTTTTGCGTCAGGCGGGTAATCTTTTGGTGAATATTCACGGTCAGCATGAAAATCAGACCCTTCTGCATCAGGACGCACCCAGGATACTGACGGATGCCTATGGCGGCAGGAGAATAGGGGACTGCCTAGCGGACTATCAAAAGGCCTATCAGAACCTGAAACGGGTGAAGGATGCCCTTGCAGATTTATTGCATTCCAATCAGGACCGGGAGCGGTTGTTGGATATGTACCGGCATATCATTGATGAAATTGATTCCGCTCAGTTACAGGAGGGTGAAGAGGAACGGCTTAGGGAAGAGGCCAAAAAACTGCAGCACGGGGAAAAGATTATTGAGTCCGTCAATGCGGTTCGGAATTATATGTTCGGGGAAGATGCTTGTATTACTAATTTGGTGAAAGCCAGACGGGAGTTGGAATATGCTTTGGGTTTTGATCCTGCTCTGCAAAGTATATACGAAAATGTTGATAGTGCCTGGATTACTCTTGAGGATGCCATGGGAGATTTAGGCACTTATTTAGACGGCTTTGACTTCAATCCGGAGCGGGTCAATGAGGTGCAGAACCGTTTGGATGTGTTTTATGAACTGGAAAAAAAATATGGCCGGGATGTTGAAGAAATCCTTGCCTACAGGGATATGGCCGCCGAAAAATTGATAGCATTGGAGAGCATTGACGCCAGCATAGCCAAACTGGAAAAGGAAATGAAGGAAGCGGAAGGAAAAGCTAACCTTCTTGCTGAAAAATTAACCGGGATACGCAAAGAGGTTGCGGTGGAATTGGGCAAGAAAATTACCGTTCATATTCAAGATTTGGCCATGTCTGAGGGAAATTTTGAAATCAAGTTTTTAACCGGTGAACTGGGTGCTTTTGGTCGGGACCAACTGCAATTTTATTTTACTGCCAATAGGGGTGAACCGGCTCAGGAATTGGGCAGGGTGGCCAGCGGCGGTGAACTGAGCCGGGTGGCTTTGGCGGTGAAAACCGTGCTTGTAACCAAGGAAGATGTGGGGACCATGGTGTTTGAC
>JAZLMD010000049.1:0-4281 GCA_045598465.1 Acidaminococcaceae bacterium
TTTGTTATGCCAAAATTCAAGTCCAAAACAGTAAAAAACTATGGAATTTCATTTACAAAACGGGAATTTGCTTTACAAATTGGGAATCTTGCGATACAAATGTCTTTTTTCAGTTGATTTCGGGAATTTTGATTTACAAACCGGAATTTCGTTTTACAGGTGACCATAACTAAACTTTTACCCCTAAAGTTGTGCAACGTATTGAACAAGTTGCGCAACTTTATCTGTTTTAGCAAAGGATAAAAGTTTTTCAATCATAAAAAACTTTTACGGCATCTGGAAGGTAGCTCAATTTTTTCAACATAATCATATAAAAACCCTAATTTTTTTTGCTTTAGTGGCAAATCTGACCTGATATTGCAAAAATCTGACTTAATATCAAGTCAGGTTTTTCTAATCTTATGTCAGTTTTGGGGGTGTTCAAAAAACTTTCAGATAAATTTGGAGAACTGGTACAGAGTTGATGGGAAAAATTTTTACATCTTTTACAAAATAGTACAAAATATATTGTATTATTTTCATAGAAATGGCAAAATATAAGTGGAAAAAGTAAGACAAATTTTTAATTGTGTTTTTAATTTTTTTAATATATATGGAGGCCTTGAAAATGACAAAGTATGTAGCAAAACAAAAGAGAAGTGAAAGGGTTAATCTGCAAAGGGCGGTGCTGGGGATGCTGGCGACGGGCATGATTGCGTGGCCGTCTTTTAGCCCTGCGTATGCGGCATTGGACGGCGTTGTTCGGAGTGATGGCGGTGTAACCAAGATAAACGATAATGTGGGTGATTATTATGTGGGGAAACAAAATGGTGCGGTTGGTGTGAATGTTTTCAGCAAGTTTAATGTTGCCTCCGGTGAAATTGCCAATCTGCAGTTCCACAATCAACAGAAGACCTATACGGCTACCCATCTTTTGAATTTTGTTGAGGAGCGTATTAATGTCAGCGGTACGGTCAACGCCATCCGTAACAACAGGATTGGCGGCAATTTGTATTTCATCAGCAGTAACGGTATGATTGTGAACAGCGGAGGAGCGATAAATGCCGGTGCCTTGACGGTTATGACCCCGCAGTACAGTTATATCAGTAAAGCGTTCACTGCTTTGGATGATGGGGCCACGAACACTGCGACTGAAATTTTGAAAGGGATGATTACCGGTGATATTCCGTTGAATCCGTCCGGCTCCATTGTCATTAACGGCACTGTCCGTACGGGCGTGGAATCCCGTTTTATGGCTGCCAATATTGTGGTTGGCAAAGACCTTAATGCGGATGGGACAACAAGCGGCAATTATGGTGCCAAGATTGTTAATGGTGCGGATTTCAGCAGTGTTGTGAACACGACAGGATTAGAAGGGTGTGCGTATGAACTTCCTGCCGATTTTGATACCGCCACAAATGGTCAATACAGATTGAAATTGCAAAAGGAAGTTGTTGACGAAAAAGATGTTTATTATCTTCTTGATGCACAGCAAGGTATCCGCAGTGACGGCACGGTCACTTTGCAGGCAAACTTAAGTGTGGAGAAACTCAGTACGGAAACTGTGACAGGTTCTGCCACGATTAAGACCAATATAGAGATTGGTAAGGATGCGGTTATTGACAGTGCGGGCAGAGTGAACATTGCCGCAACGGCTGATGCGTCTCCTTCGGGCATTGATTTTCCTTTGGCACTTGCCTTTCTTGGTGCTGAAGCAAATGTTGCAGTGGATGGAACCGTTAAGGCAGGGCATAATGTGGATATAAATGCCAATGCCACCAGTATGGCTATGCATTTCGGCCCTAATGATTTGAAAACGGATATAATCACGAAAATTGTGACAGAAGGATTTGATGCCTTTAATCCTGCTTATTATGCAGGATATTCCTTTGAAGCATTTAAGGCGAACTTGACCCCGTTTCTTATGGGTAACGCAGTAACATTCGTCAAAGCAACTGCGAAAGCGGATGTTAAGGTAGGGGCAGATGCAAAGGTTACGGCAAAAGATGATGTTAAAGTTCAAGGGATGTCAACGGCAGTGGCTGTGGAAATGCGGAGTGTAAGCCCCAATACTACTTACAATATATTGGGAGGGCAGCAACCTTACGAAAATATTAATTTCGCTATGGCAAATTTGGATAGTGTGTGTAATGTGGATATTGAAGGAGACCTGACTGCCGAACAGGGCATGGTGCAGGCGATGGCAATTTCCGCAGCGAATGCTACCACGGCACCGACCATTGCCGCCAATGAACATAATGTAGGGGCTTCCTATTCAGGATATGCTAATGTGGGGATAGGTATTGATACTGTCAAAAACAAGGCAAATCTGACCGTTGGGGAGAATGCCAAAATTGATGCCGGAGGGGCGGCGGTGTTGGGAGCCGTGACGGATACGGGGGTTACCAATCAGATTGAGATGGCAACTGACCAGCGTGCAGGTTTTAATACGGGGGTTGGCTATGTGCAAATGGATGCCAATGCCAATGCGGATATCAAAGGTTCTGTAACATCTGCAGGGGTGGTCAATATTATGGCAAATGCCACCGTTTCCGGCAACGAAAACAAGGTGGATAATGCGTCAAAATTGGCAGAAGTGCTTGCTTATGGCACAACAGAGTGGAAACTGCCGCCGGAACAGTTCAAAGTCCTTGTGCCTGAAGATAAACAAGTCAATTTCCTGTTCCTGCAGGAGTTGTTTAAATTCATGGGCCAGATAGGCAAAAACGGTGAAGCAGTGCCTGCCGGCGGTGGAGGCAATGCTCCGCCCGGCCCCAATGTTTTTGACAAATTTGATTTTGGAGCGTCTATTGGCATTACGAAGGTGAACAACAATTCCAAGGTGGAAGTGGGCAAAAATGCCAAGATTTATGCTTTGGGGCCGGATGTGCAGTCAAAGGCGGATGCAAATGATATTACTTCCGCTTTGACTATTGCCGCCAATGCTTCCGTTGCACCCATAACTGTCAAGACCAAGGCGAATATGACCGATACTGCCAAAATGGAGGGTCAGGCGGTTTCGGCGGCGCTCAGCGTATCTGTTGAAGATATCGTCAACAATGCTGATGTGGTGGTTGATGCCAGGGATAGCAAGACAATTGCACAAACAATTAGCGGAGGAGAAAAAACAATATATCTTCCGGCGGCGGATATCTATGCCCCCGGCGGAACGGTGTCAATCAACGCCACTACTTTGGTCGGAGGTTATGGCCCGATTAGTTTGTATAACAAGCTCAAAGAAACTTTTGTGGGCAACAAGGATAAAGAAATAAAAAATTTCCCGGATGCGTTCAAGGAATTTTTCATTTCCATTGGAGATATCTTTGTTACAGGGAAGAAAGTAACGGCTGAATTTGAAAAGGTCTTTGGCATTACTGCTGATGGCGGGCAGAACTTGGTAAAAGATGAAAATTATGACGGTTCTTTGTATATGGATGATGTTCTCCAAAAACTTCAGCAGGTGGAGGAGAATACCAATGGCGGTCTGAGCCAGATGCTGCTTGACTTCAAGGGCGATTATCAAAAATCCACTAACGCTGTTTTTGATTTAATAAAATCCGAACAAAAATTTATTGACCATGACAGCAGGGATTTCACAACTGACGGTGTGGCAGGACAAAGCGGAACGACTGTGAATTTGGCATTCAAGGCGCCGGAGCAACACAATCCGATGGACCTTATGACGAAACTGATTGATTTATTGATTTCCGTTCCTAAAATTATGGATCCGGCAGGGGTGGCTTCCAATATTGCGGCGACAGCCCAGTCGGGCAGTAATGCTGACCCCAGCCATAATTCTTTGTCCTTTTCCGGGGCGGCGGCTTATTTTCACAGTAATAATTCTGCCAATACAGTTATCGGCAGAAATGTGCAGATTGAGGGCGGCAGGACGGATATTGGGGCCAACGAGAAGCAGATTGCCGTTAATGTTCTGACGGGCAAGCAATCTGTAACAATTTTGAAGTTGCCCACCCCTTACGATGTTTCCGGCATGTTTGCCATTGGCGGCAATGTGGCTATAAATAGTATAAACAACGATGCGGTTGTTTTGGTGGCGGAAGGTGCGGAAATACGGACAAAAAATACAACTGGTGATCCCGAAGCATTACCATATCATAACGCAATGCTGCTGAACTCTTACCAAATGGAGGCAGATAAAAAGGCAGGCAAAGCCACGGATGATATTCTCAAGTATATGAGTTCACTTAAGAACAGCGGCAATGTGGATGTGAAGAGTATCAGTGATGATGTTAATATTGCTGCGGTGCTGGGCGGCGGCAAGGCAATGAAGGTGGGGCTGAC
>JAZLMD010000050.1:0-6386 GCA_045598465.1 Acidaminococcaceae bacterium
GTGGCAATAGTCATACCACCCACAACTGCATTACCCATACTGATACGGGCGCCTGCACCCGGACCGGTGGCAATAGCCAAAGGCAAACAACCGAGAATAAAAGCAAAGGAAGTCATAAGAATGGGTCTCAAGCGCAACCGGGCCGCTTCCAAAGCCGCTTCCATCGGTTCCATGCCCTGCTCTTCCATATTCATCTTAGCATATTCAACAATCAGGATGGCATTCTTGGCAGCCAAACCAATCAGGGTTATCATGGCCACCTGCATATATACGTCATTGTTCTGCCCACGTAAATATTGACTCAAAAAACAACCGAAGATAGCCGAAGGCACACTCATCAACACTGCCAAGGGAATGGTCCAACTTTCATAAAGAGCCGCCAAACAAAGAAATACCAGTATCAGTGAAATGATATATATCTTGACAGAAGAACTGCCCGCTTCAATTTCATCCCGACTCATATCCACCCATTCATGGGTATAGGTGGCCGGCAGTACCTCAGCACAAACCCTATTGATAGCTTCCATGGCCTGGCCGGTGGAGTAACCGGGAGCGGGATCACCCGCAATTTTAATAGCCCTTGTACCATTAAATCTGGTCATTACCAAAGAATTGTTCTCCGGAACCGGCTTAACCAGTGAATCCAGGGGAGTCATACCCCCAGCCCCATTGGGAATAAACATATAACGCATATCCCTGGGCGACTGACGGTATTGTTCATCCGCCTGAATAATGGTCTTCCAAGTCCTGCCAAAACTATTAAAGTCATTGACTTCATAACCGCCCAAAAAACATTGCAAGGTCTGAAAAACCGAGCTCACAGGTATACCCAACTGCTGACATTTCTCCCTGTCCACATCAAAGCGAATGGTAGGCGTGGAAGTGTTCAAAGTACTGTAAAGCATGCCAACTTCCGGACACTGACGGGCTTTCATCAGAAATTCTTCCGTCAATTTTCCCATGGCAACGGCATCATCACCCGCCAAATTCATCAGGTACATGCTGAGAGTACCCGTATCAGAAGCCCCCGGCAAAGCCGCCGGCTGGAAAGCCATAATATTGGCATCTGGAACCATAGCTCCCAACCCCCACATCTTGGGAAGAATTTCCTGAATAGTAACGGTACGTTTGTCATAGGGTTCCATACTGACTACAATCAGACCTGAGTTGGATTTATAACCCCTGGTCAAAATATCAATACCGCTAACAGACAAAGTATATTTTACACCGGGAAGTTCACGTACCTGTTTACTGAAATCCGTCATAATCTGCTGCACCCTGGCATCGGATGCCCCTTCCGGCAAGCTGACGGAAATAACGTTCATACCCTGGTCTTCCTCCGGCACAAAGCTGGTAGGAGTGACTTTTACCAGAAAACCAATACAAACACACACCACCGCCAAAGCACAAAGAATGGATTTGCGAAGATGCAGGCATTTTGCCACCACATCCACATAACGCACCAAGGTCCTATCAAACCAATTGTTGAATCCGCCGATAATCCGTCCCAACACACCGGTAAAGAGTTCTGCCTTGTTTTCCTTCTTCAAAAGTATGGCACAAAGAGCCGGTGTCAGGGTCAGTGCCACAAGTGCGGAAAGCAACATAGATACGGATACAGTAATAGCAAACTGCTTGTAAAGCTCACCCACCGTACCACCTGTAAAAGCCACAGGAACAAATACCGCCGCCAAAACAAAGGCAATGGCCACTACAGGCCCGGAGACCTCCTCCATGGCCCGGTAAGTGGCTTCCTTGGGATTCAACCCATTATCCTGAATATGGTGTTCCACGGCCTCAACCACAACTATAGCGTCATCAACCACCAGACCAATGGCCAAAATCATGGCAAAGGCCGTCAGAGTATTGATAGTAAATTTCAAAAGTACAAAGGATGCCAAAGTACCTACCAAGGACACGGGAACCGCCAAAATAGGTATGAGTGTGGCACGCCAGGAACCCAGGAAAAGAAATACCACCAAAATGACCAGTACCAGAGCTTCTACAAAAGTATGGGCAACCTTGTTCAGGGACTCCTTGATAAAATTGGTGTTATCACTAACAATCTCCAGCACCACGTCATCCGGGAAACGGGTCTGGGCCTCCGCCAGCACTTCCTTAATCTTACCCACCGTCTCCAAAGCGTTGGCATCACTGGTCAAAGAAACCGGAAAAACCGCCGCCTCACCATTGTTGATTTTGGAAACAACCATGTCATTACGGGCTCCGGGAATAATTTTCGTGCAAATATCTTTCAGCTTGGTTACCAAACCTCCCCGGGCACGAATAATAATATTACCGAACTGTTCCGGCGTAGCCAAACGACCCCTGCTGCTGGCGGAATAACTCCGTTCCTGTTCTTTGACAGTCGGTCTGTCGCCAATGGATCCCACCGCCGCATTAACATTCTGAGTTGATATGGCCGCCACCACTTCGTCAATACTCATCTTCAACTGAGCCATCTTCTCCGGATTCAGCCAAATACGCATAGAATACTCAGGAGCATATTCATTGACGCTGGAAACACCCTTAACTCTTTTTACCGCATCAATAAAATTGGCATCCGCATAGGTTCTGAGGAACATACCGTCATATGTCCCTTTTGGGGAAATCAGAGCAAAATACATAATTGTTTCCGCAGATTCCTTCACCGTAGTAATACCATAACCCTGCACTTCGCCGGGAACAGAACTGTTGGCCTGACTCACCCGGTTCTGCACTTCTACAGAAGCAATATCCGCATTTTTGTCAAGATTAAATTGTACGGAAAGTTCATATTGGCCATTGGATGTGGAAATACTGGACATATCCAACATATTCTCCACACCCATAACATTTTGTTCAATGGGCTGCGCCACCGCCTGTTCAACAGTATCGCTGTCCGCCCCCACATACACAGTGGAAACTGTAATACGTGGTTTGGTGATAATCGGATACTGGGCTATAGGCAACGCAAAACCGGCCAAAACCCCAACCAAGGTGATCAGGATTGCCAACACCATAGCAAAAACAGGACGATCGATAAAAAACTTAGCCATTTATCTTGCCTCCTGCCGATTATTGGGCACGTTTGCTGGTATCCAAATCAACTTCCTGCATGGGACTTGAATTAACCTGCATACCATTACGCAATTTGCCAGTGCCTTCCACCACCACAATATCACCGGGTTCCAACCCTGCACTGACTACCACCAGACGACCGACATTTTGACCTACTTGAATTTCTTTCATACTAACCTTATTGTCCTTCTCCAACAGAAAAACAAACTTTTTGTAAAGCATTTCCACCAAAGCCCGCTGAGGTACCAAAACCGCATTTCTGAGCGTTTCACCACGGGCCTGAATATGGGCAAACATCCCGGGCAAAAGTTTCTTATCGGGATTGGCAAATTTGGCACGACAGGTCATGGAACCGGTCCCATCACTAATGCCACGGTTAACCTCCGTCACTTCGCCGGTCAATGCATATTTTTCCCCATTGGCCAAGGTCAAAATCACATTTTCCAGTCCTGCACCAACACTGCTCCTGGCACTTGCCAGATTCATATATTCCGGCTCCGCAATGGAAAAACGCACATACACCGGATTGGTATCAGAAATCTTGGTCAACACCGTCTGTCCTGCAGCCGCATAATTGCCCACTTCCATAGATGTGGTATCAATCCTGCCGTCAAAGGGGGCCTTAACAATGGTTTCATCATAATCCTTTTGGGCACTGATATACATCGCCCGCTTAGCATCCCTAACCGCCAAAGTATTTTCCAACATCTGCTTGGACACAGCATCCTTCTCATAAAGTTTGGTATAACGTTCCGCATCCGCATCAGCCGAATAATATCCGCTTTTGGCACTGAGCATAGCAGCATAATAATCACGCTGGTCTATTTTATAAAGCCATGCCCCTGCCTTCACATTATCCCCGCCCTTAAAATATTTTTCCTTGATTTGACCGGAAACCTGGGGAACCACATCCATTTCCCGGTTGGCCTCAATAAATCCGGTATAATCGTAGACCACAGGGGTATCTCTCACAACAACCGGCATACTACGGACCACCGGATCCGCCTTTTTCTCTGCCTCCTTACCACAACCGGAAAGCAGCAGGGTTGCCGCAGTCAACAACACCAAAGGATAAATTTTCTTATCAAACATTTTTTCACCTGAACTTTCTTGCGATTCGCTTCACTCCAAATTTCAGGGTTCAGCCATCAGGGGGGAGTGAAGTTCGCATTATGCTGACTTCACTGTTCTAACTATAGGAACATATTTCTTTTCTTACGCCTTGCGCTCTGCGCCCAGCGCCCTGACACCTGAAACCTGACACCTAAAACCTATTTCATTTCTTCTTCTCGCTGACATGAAGAATCTCATTCTTAGGATTCAAAAATTCCTCAAAGGCCCCTAACTTAAATTGTTCCGCCCTTTGTTTCTGTCCTTCGTCAAGAACAATAAAGAGAGAAGTATCTTTCATATACCAATTCCGCAAATCCTTCATTTGATATTTGTGCTTGGAAGGACTTAACTCACTCATTCTACGCAAAAATTCTCCGTTAGTACGGAACATACTTTTCAGTCCTATCAGCTCCCCATTTCTGGGATCAATATGGAGAAAATGATTACGCCTGGGAGTGCCACCTATGAAACGTACAGACAAAATCTTCTCATAACTGATAATGACCTCAAACCCCATGGAAGCATTCCTGGCGAAAAGATTATCCCAATCCTTGCCATACTCCGCTGCAAACACCGCATTAATTTTATCCGCCAGGTTCTTGTCCCTACAATAGAAACGGGGATAGGCCCCCTGACATTTGGGCAGATAAATCCTCTCCCCATAAATCTTATAAAAATCATTGTCCACCCCCTCATTCAAAGCGTCCCCGTCCTTTGGTTCTGAAGGCATCTGCAAAACATATTGGTTCATTTTCCAACTGTCGTCTTTTTGCAAAACGAGCCGGGCCGCCACATAACCCAGTCCCGTATCATTCAATTCCATTCGCTGGGCGGCATAGAGTTCACTCACCCCGTCCTTATCCGCATCATAGCAAATCAGTGACACCAGCCCTTGATAATTAGGTTCGTAACCACGTCTATAAAAATTCTCTATCCTATCCCAAATTTTATCCGATAAGGGTATTGTTTGCTTAGTCCCGTCCAAAAGGCAAACCGTCAAGGATTTTTCTCCCAGTGTCACCTCTTTGATCACTCCCAAGGACTCCGTATTGTCAAAAACCGTCTTCAGAATATCCCGTAACACAGGTTTTGCTTTTTTCTTTAATTCGGACTTTGCAGTTTTACTGTCCCTGTTGTCTCCACCCTGTTTTTGCTCCACCCTTTCTGTTTCACCCTGTTGGTTCAACCCTGTTGGTTCAACCCTATTATCCGGCTTCTCCTGCTTGGGCAAATCCCTTACCCCTTTACGAAGGGCAAATATCCTGTATTCAGCAGTACATCCGTCCCCGCCTTGACGAGCTTCAAAAAACAGGTGCTGCTCACCATTGGCCAAGGAAATAATCTTCATACCGGGCCAGTAACCGCCCTGAACATTCATCCTCACCCTTTCCGGAGCCATATTATCCCTGTCCATCTCCAATACAAAATTATGGCAATAACCGTTATCCAGGCAATCACCCAAAAGCCGTACATTCTTTCCTTGAAAATTAATTTCTCTCAAAACTTCTGCATGACAGCAATTGACACTAAGTACCAAAAGTGCCGCCAAAACAACCCTCTTAAACATTCGTATCTAACCTCTCAGTCGCTCCGCTCCAAGATTCAGAGTTCAGGCCAGAATCAATCCCTCCGCCATACGGGCTCCTCCCCTAACTGGAAGGCAAACAAGATCGCATTATGCCAACTTCGCTGAACCTTGTTGGCTAAATCCTGAATCCTAACCCCTGACACCTGAAACCTGTCACCTATACTTATTAGCATGTTTTTTCTTTTCTAACTTTCTCTTTTCGTTATCTATCAATGCATACTGCTGATACATATAAACGGCACACAGGGGCACCGCCACACACCAAAAACCCAACCAGCGTTGCTGAAGAAAATATTCCCCCGCAAATCCTGCTACCAACGCCAAAAGGATTATCTGCCACATTTTCAGCAAATATTTCAACATAAATTCCCGCATAATGTTCTCCTTTCCAACCATCAGTGATGAGCCATCAGCCGTATCGTATCGCTTCGCTCCAGCCATCATCCAAAAGCCACCAAAGTGGAGTAAAGTTAGCTTTAAGCTGACTTCACTGAACCCTGTTGGCCCAACCCTGTCGCCGAAGGCGACTATTTGGCCTCTTCCCAATTTCTACCAAAATGTATTTCCGCAAGCAGATTCACACTGCCCAAATCATAAGCGTTTTCCATGGCCTGCCGTACCAAAG
>JAZLMD010000051.1:0-6292 GCA_045598465.1 Acidaminococcaceae bacterium
GCCAGTCATGGCCAAAGCATCCTTGGTCCTACGCCCGGTCAGAGCACTGACAATGGCGGTAATCATGGTCACCCCCGCACTGGGTCCATCCTTGGGAATGGCTCCGGCAGGACAATGGATGTGCAGGTCATCCTTTTGGAAAACACTGGCCTTAATACCAAAGGCCTTGGCACGGCTGCGGATATAGGTCAGCCCCGCCCGGGCGGATTCCTTCATCACATCACCCAATTGACCGGTCAGGGTCAGATGGCCCTCACCGGGGTAAGCCAGCACTTCCACCTTCAAAAGTTCTCCCCCAACACTGGTCCAAGCCAAACCGTTAACAATGCCAACCTCCCCCGCCACCTCATCCTTATCATGAATATAGACGGCCGGTCCAAGAAATTTGCTCAAATTACGGCTGTTGATTTTTGCACTTTTAATTTCACCATGTACAATCTTATATGCCACCTTGCGACAAAGGTCTGCCAGTTTCCGCTCCAAATTACGGACGCCGCTCTCCATAGTATAATCACGAATAATCTTATGGATTGCTCCTTCATCCACCGTCAGAACCCCATCGGAAATCCCATTGGCTTCCTGTTGCCGGGGCAGAAGATGCTGCTTGGCAATTTCCAGTTTCTCATCTTCGGTATAACTGGTAAGTTCGATAACTTCCATCCTGTCCTGCAAGGCGGGTGGAACCGTCTCCATGGAATTGGCGGTGACAATCCAAAACACCTTGCTCAAATCAAAAGAAAACTCAATATAGTGGTCGCTGAATTTGTCGTTCTGGGCCGGGTCCAGGGCCTCCAGCAGGGCACTGGAAGGATCCCCGTGGGAATCATTGCCCAGTTTGTCAATTTCATCCAAACAAATTAAAGGATTCAAACAGCCGCAACTCTGCATGCAATGAATGATACGGCCGGGGATGGCGCCAATATAGGTACGGCGATGTCCCCTGATTTCCGCCTCGTCCCGCACGCCGCCCAAACTCAGCCGTTCAAACTTCCTGCCAATGGCTTCCGCAATGCTGGCCGCCAAGGAGGTCTTGCCCACCCCGGGGGGGCCCACCAAACAAATGATTGGTGCCTTGCCGTCCTGCTTCAAGGCGCGGACGGCAAGGAATTCCAAAATTCTTTCCTTAACCTTTTCCAACCCGTAATGGTCCCGGTTCAACACAGTTTCCGCATGCTGAATGTCATAATTTTCCTGCTCCGTCCTGCCCCAGGGCAGCTTCAAAAGATTATCCAAATAATCACGAATGACACCGCTCTCCGGAGTGGTCGTGGGAAGTTTTTCCAGCCGGTGCAACTCGTCCTTAATTTTTTGCTGCACATCCTGGGGCAAGGGCAGCTTCTCCGCCTTCTTGCGGTAGTTCACCACCTCGTCCGCCACGTCCTCGCCGTCACCCAATTCCTTATGAATGACCTTAATTTTTTCACGCAGATAAAACTCCTTCTGATGCTTGTCGATATTGGTTCTGGTCTCATCCTCAATGGTTTTTCTCAGTTTGGCGTATTCCAATTTTTCCGTCAGAAGATGGAGCAAATGAATAAGGCGGCGCTTCACATCCACCTCACCCAAAATATTCACTTTCTCCTCCAAGGATATATTCAGATAGCCCGCAATCATATCCCCCACCTGAACCGGATTCTGCTGTTGCTGAACTATCCTGACCAAATCGGCCTGCACCTTTTTCGTCAAATCGTTCCACTGCACAAAGGACTCCAAAAGCATAACCCGGAGCACCTCCTCATCCGTCGAGGATACCCGCATAAAACTCAAAATTTCAAAAGCCGCATCAAAATAGGGTTTCCCTTCCGTAGCATCCTGAATATCCTGCAAAGATACCCGTTCCACCCCTTCCACCAACACCCGTACCACACCATTGGGCAACCGCATATATTGCCTCACCTCCGCCAAAGTGCCGTAAGTGAAAAGCCCCTCCGGATTCGGATCGTTGTCCTCATCCCGCTTTTGAGTAACCAAAATCAGCCGTCGCCGGCCTCCGGCCACGGCTTCCAAGGCCTTTATTGACTTAATTTTTGATATATCCACGTTAATCAACATGGCCGGGTAAATCACAGAACCCCTTACTACAACTAATGGCAATCTGTTGGCTAAATCCATAATCTCCCTCACTGTCTGACAAAAAACGGGAATGCAAGCATTCCCGTTCACTCATTCTTCAAGTATCAACTCCGGCTGCTGCTTCTTGATAACAGTTTCTCCAGTAATAATAACTTTCTTAATCTCCGGCTTGCTGGGAATATCATACATCACATCCCGCATAATATTTTCAATGATGGCTCTCAAACCACGGGCGCCGGTTTTTCTCTTCAGTGCCAGGTCCGCAATGGCATCCAACGCCTCCGGCCTGAATTCCAATTCCACCCCGTCCATAGCCAACATGGCTTTATACTGCTTAACCAAAGCATTCTTGGGTTCCGTAAGAATCTTCACCAGGGCCTTCTTGTCCAACTGCTGCAAACTTACCACTGCTGGCAGACGGCCGGTAAACTCCGGAATCAAACCGAACTTAATCAAATCCTCCGGCTCCACCTGGGCCAAAATCTCATCCAAGGAAATATCGTTCCTGCTGCGGACATCCGCACCAAAACCCATACTTTTCTTCCCCACACGGGACTTGATAATATTCTCCAAACCTGCAAAAGCACCGCCGCAGATAAAAAGGATATTGGTGGTATTGATTTGGATTAGTTCCTGTTGGGGATGCTTACGTCCGCCCTTAGGTGGAATGCTGGCTAATGTACCCTCCAATATTTTCAGCAGGGCCTGTTGCACCCCCTCGCCGGAAACGTCACGGGTAATGGAAACATTCTCACCCTTCTTGGCAATCTTATCCACCTCATCAATATAAACAATACCCCGTTCCGCCTTGGACACTTCCCAATCCGCATTTTGCAAAAGACGCAACAGAATATTCTCCACGTCCTCACCAACATAACCCGCCTCGGTCAAAGTGGTGGCATCGCTAATGGCGAAAGGTACCTGCAAAATCTTGGCCAAAGTCTGGGCCAAAAGTGTCTTGCCGCTGCCGGTGGGGCCCAAAAGAAGAATGTTGGACTTTTGCAATTCCACATCCTTTCCCTTGTTTTCATCCTTATGAGCGTTTTCATAGTTAATCCGTTTATAGTGGTTATACACTGCCACACTCAGGGTCTTCTTGGCCTCGTCCTGTCCGATAACATACTCATCCAATATTTCCTTCATATGGCTGGGCGTGGGAAGATTACGAATGGAATCCGTTTCCGCATGGGCAACCGGTGCGGAATCCCCGATAAGGGTCTGGGAAAGTGCAATACACTCATCACAAATGCAAACCCCCCGCCCAGTAATCAGTTTCCGGACCTGGTTTTCCCTCTTGCCGCAAAATGAACAAACCCTCTGTCCAAAATTCATATCTTTCATTCTAAAAAGGTATCCTCGCTTAATGTCTCGTCAAAATCTCATCAATCAAGCCGTATTCCTTCGCTTCACGGGACGTCAAATAGTGGTCCCGTTCTGTGTCCAGGGCAATTTTCTCCTTGCTCTGACCGGTCAGCCGGGAAAGCACCTCATTCATTTCCTCCCTGACACGCAAAATCTCACGGGCATGAATTTCAATTTCCGTGGCCTGGCCTTCCGCACCGCCCAGGGGCTGGTGAATCATCACCCTGGAATAGGGCAAAGCGTAACGCTTGCCCTTGGCCCCCGCCGCCAACAGCACGCTGGCCATAGATGCGGCCATACCCATACAAATGGTTTGCACTTGGGGTTTCACATATTGCATGGTGTCATAGATAGCCATACCTGCAGAAATGCTGCCGCCGGGGCTGTTGATATACATAAAGATATCCTTGTCCGGGTCTTCACTTTCCAAAAACAACAGCTGGGCAATAACCACATTGGCCACAGCATCATCAATGGGGCCTGTGAGGAAAATAATTCTTTCTTTCAAAAGACGGCTGTAAATGTCGTAGCTCCGTTCCCCCCGGTCCGATTGCTCAACTACAATAGGTACATAATTCATTATTTCTCTTCCTTATTCTCTTCCTTACCGGTCTTCTCTTCCTTTTCGGGCTTGGTAGCACTGTCAATAATAATTCTGGCTGCCTTCCTTCTCAAAATATTTGCCAGCAAAAGACCCATGCTGCCATTGTTGCGAATAATTTTCTTCACATCCTCCAACTTGGCCCCGTGCTGGGAAGCGATGGCGCTGATTTCGGCATCCACATCATTCATATCCACCTGAATGTTCTCCGCCTTGGCAATGGCATCCAATACCAAATCCGCCTTCACATTCCCCACGGCCGCTTCCTTCTGGTTGGCACGAATCTTGTCCATATCCTGACCGGTCACTTTCATATATTGCTCCAAATTCATCCGGCGGGCTTCCAAAGACAACTTCAACTCTTCCACCATCTGAGAAATACGGTCCTCAATCATCACTTCAGGAACCTCGAACTTGGCATTTTTCACCGCTTCCAGAATCAAATCATGCTCCCATTGGATTTGATTGTCACGCTCGGCGGCGGCCCTCAACCTCTCCTTGTAGCCGGCCTTCAATTCGTCAACGGTCTTATATTCGTTGTCGGTTTCCGCAGCCACATATTCATCGGTCAATTCAGGGGCTTCCTTACGTTTCACATCCTGAACATTTACCTTGAATACTGCTTCTTTACCCGCCAATTCTGCCACAAAATAATCTTTCGGAAAAGTGACCTTCACATCGGTGCTTTCACCTTTGCCCAAACCCACCAGCTGGTCTTCAAAACCGGGAATAAAACTGTTGGAACCGACTTCCAGGGGATATCCCTGACCTTTGCCGCCTTCAAAGGGCTCACCGTCAACGGTGCCGGCAAAATCAATAATGGCAAAATCACCCTTCTCAATCTTGGTGCCCTCAGGGGTAACAACCATACGTGCATGACGGTTGCGTAACTCATCAATGGCGGCATCAACCTGTTTGGCAGTCACCCGGGCCGCCTTCTTCTCAATCTTCAACCCCTTGTATTCGCCCAGCTCCGGCTCAGGTTTCAAAATCATGCTCAGCTTAAAGCTGGCGTCCTTACCTTCCTCAAAAGTTTCCTCTTCCACCTTCGGATCTGCAACCAGGGTGATTTTATGTTCTTCAAGGGCTTTCTGATAGGCCTTGTTGATGGCCATCTGGTAGGCCTCACCCTTAACCGCATCCGCACCGTAATGATTCTCAATCACATTTCTGGGGGCCTTGCCCTTACGGAAACCGGGAATATTAACCTGATTGGCAATTTTGGTCACTGCATTGGCAAAGGCCTGTTTCACCTCAGCCGCAGGAACAGTCAGTTCCAAAGTACCAATATTACCGTTTCTTTCAAACTTTGATGCCATTTTCTTTTTCCTCCTTAATTATATAAGCATACAAAATACTATTCTAGATAATATGCCGGACAATCATATCACAACTGTCCTCATATTGCAACAAAAAACCCGGAAGTTTTCCAGGTTTTTTATCACAACTTTTCTTTGCTCATCAAAAGCACCATAATGGCTTTCTGTGCATGCAGCCGGTTTTCCGCCTCATCAAAAATAACGCTTTGGGGGCATTCCAACACCTCATCCGTGATTTCCTCCCCCCTGTAGGCCGGCAGGCAATGCATTACAATGCAGTTGGGCCGGGCCAATTTCAACAAATCCATATTGATTTGATACCCTTGAAAATCCCTAATCCGTTCCTCGTGCTCCGCCTCCTGACCCATACTGGCCCAAGTGTCTGTATAAAGCACATCCGCATCCCTGGCCGCTGCCGCCGGGTCATGAATCACACTGATGGTGGCCCCGGTCTGCTTGGCATCCTCCTGGGCCTGCTGGACAATCTCCCCATCCGGCATATGATTGGCAGGACAGGCCGCCACCATATTCACCCCGCACTTGGCACAAGCAAACATCAGCGAATGGGTCATATTATTACCGTCGCCGACATAAACAAACTTGCGCCCCTTGATAACCTGCAAATGCTCCATCATGGTCAGCATATCCGTCAGGGCCTGACAGGGATGCAACAAATCCGTCAAACCGTTGATGACGGGGACGGAAGCATACCTGGCCAATTCCTTCACACTCTCATGACTAAAAGTGCGAATCATAATACCGTCCACATAACGGCTCAAAACCCTAGCCGTATCCCGCACCGGCTCACCCCGGCCCAACTGGGAATCCTTGTCACTCAAATAAATGGCATGTCCTCCAAGTTGGTGGAACCCCACCTCAAAGGACACCCTGGTACGGGTGGAGGACTTGCTGAACAACATAGCCAGGGTCTTCCCTT
>JAZLMD010000052.1:0-4341 GCA_045598465.1 Acidaminococcaceae bacterium
AAGGCGGCTTTCTCCCTGCGGCGCAAAATGCTGAACAACTCACTGAAAAATATGGGGCTCACCGGCGAAGAGGTAAAGGCCTGGCTGACAAGGGCGGGCATTGACGGCCAACGTCGGGCAGAAACCCTCACCATGCAGGAATTCGCCGATTTGGCCAATACATTTAAGCAATAAAAAACATCATCCCAGCAAAGGGGATGATGTTTTTTATTGCCTTATTTGTTCAAAAAACGTTTGCACTCTCTGGCAATCATTATTTCCTCATTGGTTGGCACCACGTAAACCGCCACCTTGGAATCATCCGTACTGATTTTCCTGGTCTTCTCACCTTTCTCGTTACGGGATGCATCCAGTTTGGAACCGAGATAACCCAAATCCGCACACACCTTGGCCCGCACATAAGGAGAATTCTCACCCAAACCGGCAGTGAAAACAATGGCGTCTGCACCATTCATAACCATAATGTAGGCACCAATATATCTTTCAACCTGATAGGCAAAAGCATTAATGGTCATTTCCGCCCGCTCATCGCCCGCAATAGCCGCATCTTCCAAATCCCTGAAATCGCTGGAAAGCTCCGACAGGCCCAACACACCGGACTTGCTGTTCAAATAACGGGAAACCTGCTTGGCAGTCATATCCTCATGCTCCATAATGAAGCACACCAACGCCGGATCAATCTCACCGCAACGGGTGCCCATAATCAACCCTTCCAACGGCGTAAAGCCCATGCTGGTGTCCACGGATTTGCCGTTCTTCACCGCCGTAACGCTGGCCCCGTTACCCAAATGGCAGATGACCAGTTTCAAATCCTCCGGCTTCTTCCCCATAAGTTTGGCCGTCTGCTCCATCACATAACGATGGGAAGTACCGTGGAAGCCATAGCGACGCACACCGTACTTTTTGTACAGGTCGTAGGGCAGACCATACATGTAGGCCTTCTCCGGCATGGTCTGGTGAAAAGCGGTATCGAACACCGCCACCTGCAAAGTATCCGGCATCAACCTGCGGCAGGCGTAAATGCCCTCCAAATTGGCGGGATTGTGCAGGGGTGCAATGGGGATACAGGCCTCAATGTCCCTGATAACGGAATCTGTAATAACTACAGAATCCTTGAATTTCTCGCCGCCATGGGTAACCCGGTGCCCAACAGCAATAATTTCATTCAACCCGTTGATAACCTTATGCTCCCCCTTGGAAATTACATCCAACACCAAGGAAATCCCCTCACTGTGACCGGGGATATCCCGCTCAACTTTGTATTGGGTACCCTCCACAGTATATTTCAGCACGCTGTCCTTCAGTCCTATACGCTCCACCAAACCCTTGGTAATCAGCGTCTCCGTCGTCATATCCAAAAGCTGATATTTGATGGACGAACTGCCACAATTCAAAACCAAAATTTTCATTTTTTCCTCCCTTATTCTGCTGATATTTTAATAATATAATCCGCAAAAAAAATTGATGACTTTTTGCGGATTTTTACTTTTTTACACTGATCGTCGTTCTTCACGCCCCTTCGAATACTCCCCGTACCAATTGGGCAATATTCTTGCTGTGGTCGCTGATACGCTTCATATTGATGAGCAACTCCATCAGCATGGCCCCGTTCTCAGGACTGCATTGCCTTTTATTCAGACGGGTGATGTGATTTTCACGAATAATCTTCTGATACTCCTTCACATCCTGGGCCTTGTTCACCGCCTGCATAGCCAACTTGACATCATCATTTGCCAGGGCCCTGAGGGACAAACTGTTCACATCCACCACCATTTTGGCCATCAGCCGCAACTCCTTCTTGGCATCCTCGCTGAATATAATCTGTTCATCAAGAATCTGACCGCTACGTTCCGCCAAAAGTTGGGCATGGTCCCCGATGCGTTCCAAATCGTTAATAACATGCAACAAATCCGTATGCTTTTCGGACATCTCCTCCGTCAGTTCTGTATAAGCAATCTTGGTAAGATAGCTGGCGATATCCGTCTCCAGCTTATCAATAACCGGCTCATGGGCCAGAACATACTTCACCTTCTTCTTATTGAACCGATTCAGCGAATCAAAGGCAAAAACCACATTCTTACGGGCAATATACCCCATGCGCAGCACTTCCTTGGTTGCCAGCCCTATAGCCACACCGGGGGTATGTATCATCTTCTCATCCAAGTACACCGGCTTCATAGGAACGATGTCCCCCTGCTCCGGCAGCAAACGCTCCACAAACTTCAAAAAGACATTTGTCAGGGGCAAAAAAAACGCCGTCAGCACCACATTAAACACGGTATGGGCATTGGCTATCTCCCTGGCAATATTGTGCCGTGGGGAAATCCAACGGATGACCTCAGCAAACTGGGGCAAAAGACACATGGCCGCGGCCACACCAACCACTTTGAACAGCACGTTGGCCAAGGCCAACCTTTGGGATGTACGGGTACCACTGAAGGAAGCCAGCACCGCCGGGGATGCGGAACCGATATTTGCCCCCAGCATAATAGGAATAGCCGCATCAAAAGTTATCAAACCGTTCATACCCAGGGCAATCAGCACGCCGATGGAGGCGGAACTGGACTGCATCAATATAGTCACCAAAACACCAAAGAGCATGGCCTGCACCGGATGTTCGCTGACCTGCACAATAAACCGGGTGAACCAGGGCTCCGTTGCCAATGGCCGCATGGCCGCACCCATCAGTTCCATGCCAGTCATCAAAATGCCGAAACCCAATATTACCATACCCAAACTGTGGGTCTTGCTGCGCCCCGCAAAGGCCTGCATAAGATAACCGATAACCACTATACCCATAACATAATCAGTTAGCTTGAAAGCCACCAGCTGACCAGTCATAGTAGTGCCAATACAAGCACCCATAGTAACACCAAAGGCCTGTTGCAGGGTGAGCATACCTGCGTTGACAAGGCCGATGGCCATAACGATGGTAGCACCGGAGGCCTGCAGCACCGCAGTAACTACCGTACCCAGGGCAACCCCCAGGACCAACATACCCGTAAGCTTCTCCAAAATCTTTTGCAGCTTCGCTCCTGCGACACGCTGAAGGTTTTCACCCATCAGCTGCATGCCGTACATAAAGAGTGCCACACCGCCCAAAAGACCTAACACACGAATAAGCATCTGTACCTCCTTCTTATTAAATTGTCAGAACGCTCCCAGGGTTTTCCACAAAAAAATCCAACAGAAGAGTGTGAAACAGCTTAACGCTGTGGAATAAACAACGCTGTTGCCCGCCAGCACGTCATCCCCGTCCATCATTTGGGCCATAGCATAGGAAATGACCGCCGTTGGTGCGCCGAACATCACCAGCATAGAGGCGAATTCAATGCCCCGGAAACCGAACCAATAGGACACAGGCAACATAATGGCCGGGATAACTATCAGCCGTCCCGCCACAGAAATAATCACCTGCAGCCAGTTGGGCTTCCCCATACCGCTGAAGGACGCACCAAGCACAATCAGGGCCAAAGGAGAGGTCATAAGCCCCAACTGCACCACCAATTTATCCATAAAAACAGGCAGCACAATGCCCACAAGACGCAATGCTGCCGCCGATAGAAATCCCAATACCATGGGGTTCGTAAGCACTTCTTTGAGCATGGTTCCAAAACTCAAACTGCCCCCACGGAAATATTCAAAAGTAATAACTGCCAACACATTATATAAAGGCACTACCACAGCCACCAGCATGGCTGTAACCCCTGCATTTTCATAACCGAACATATTCACCACCACAGGATAACCCATAATGACAAAATTAGACCGGTAGAGATTTTGAATCATGGCGCCCCGTTGTCGGGGGTCCTTGGTAACCGAACAACTGAAACACCAGGTCGCAACCCACAACACCAAAACCGAAATAATGGCATACACCATCAGCCGGGGCCTGTAATCGCTGATGGTGGCGTGATAGGTGGAGTTAAACAACATAAAAAAGAAGAAGACCTTGAAAATCACACCGTTCAAACGTTTCAGCTCCCCCTGATTCAGCCAATTACGTTTTTTGATAAGCATGCCGATAAGCATAAGCACCGCCATCGGCAGAACCGCATTCACTGCGATTATAAAATTAGCATACAACTTATTATCCATCATATATCCAAATTATACTTACGCAAATAACGGTATAAAGTCACACGGCTCACCCCGAGAATCTGGGAAAGCCGACTGATATTGCCGCCGGCGGACTTCCAGGCCGCCAAAAAAACCTCTTTATCATACTTCCAGGACTTTTCGGACTCCTTCTTATCCGGAACCTTGATATCGTCCGCTGCAATTATACTGGAATGGGTATGGAAGAATGCCTTTTCAATCACACCCTGCAACTGCTTGATA
>JAZLMD010000053.1:0-5245 GCA_045598465.1 Acidaminococcaceae bacterium
TGACGGATGACGACGGAACCCCCTACGGGGTTCCGCTTAACTATTGTTGTGCGGATGGGAAAATTTATTTTCACGGAACCAATCAGGGCGGACATAAGGCCGAAAGTATTGGCGATGGTTGTTCCGCCTGCTTTACGGTGGTGGGGGCAACCGAAATATTGCCAAGCGAGTTCGGAACAAAATACAGTTCTGCTATGGCTTTTGGCAGGATAAGCCCGGTAACGGAAAGGAAAGAAAAAGAATTGGCCCTGCAGGGGCTTTTGCATAAATACAGCGAGGCCTTTTGGAACAAGGGGTTGGCTTTTATCGGTTCCTGCTTTGACCGGGTGGGTGTTTGGCGGCTGGATGTTGAATATTTGACTGGGAAAGCGAGAAAATAACTATGGCCAAATTGACGGAGGCGGAAGAGTATCAGCGTTATATGCAAATGACCGAGTATGAGCAACGTTACTACAATGGCGGGGCTCATTTTATTGCCGGGGTGGATGAGGCGGGCAGGGGGCCTTTGGCTGGACCTTTGGTAATTGGTGGAGTTATCCTGCCTAAAGACGCTTTTATTCCCGGACTTAACGACAGCAAGAAGTTGAGCCCCAAAAAACGGGATTTGCTTTACGATGAGATTTTGAAAGTGGCGGTGGCGGTGAGCGTGAACATCGTCAGCGTCAGCAATATCGACACCCTGAATATTTATAACGCCACAAGGGCGGGCATGGCGGAAGTTCTAAGACATCTTACGCCCAAACCCCAGGTGGCTTTGGTGGATGCCATGGAACCCTTTGTGGAGGGGGTGGAAACGGTGCCCATCATTAAGGGTGATGCCTTGAGCGTGAGCATTGCAGCGGCTTCCGTTATTGCCAAAGTAACAAGGGACAGGATTATGGTTAGATTGGATGATCTTTACCCTGAATATGGATTTGCAGGTCATAAGGGCTACGGCTCTGCCAAGCACATGGCCGCAGTCCGTGAGTATGGCGCCTCCGAGTGGCACCGCCGTACCTTTGAGCCGGTGAAATCCATGTGTCTTGAACCGGTGGCACCAAGGGGCAATGAACTATACAGTCCTTTGCTGGACAAGGGGTATGAATATGCTTTGCAATGAGTGACTTATGATACGTAACAATTATCTTATGAAAACATTCCTTTGATTCAGTTCGAAAGAAAAATATTATTGTATATGCAGTAATAATCCGGTGAAATAAGAGTAGTATACAGCCGTAAGTGCGGCAATTAAGAATTTAGAATTAATTGTGAGCTTAATGAGTAATAGGAAGGTGGCATTGAGATGGGTTGATGATGTGTGATATCCTTTAAAAATAAGAAATTGACATGGTTTATATGCTTTAAGAAATAAAGCTACTCCGCGAAAATCAAAATTATTGATTTTCGCGGAGTAGCTTGCTATAATATGGCCATTGGAGGGTAATATGAGAAGGATAGTCAGAAAGAAATATCTTGATTTGGGGCTTTCTTTGATAGGTTCACAGGATATAAAGGTGATTACAGGCGTACGCCGTTGCGGAAAGTCATGTTTTTTGGATGATTTGACAGATTATGTCATGACAAATTATCCTAACAGCAACGTGATAAAGATTAATTTTAATGATTTTGATTGGGACTTTTTGCGGGATGGTCGTGCTTTACACAGTTATGTTATGAAACACTATGTTGAGGGAAAACAAAATTTCTTGTTTGTTGATGAAGTGCAGATGTGTGACGGGTTTGAACGTGTTTTGAATTCTTTGCATAGCAAGGGTATTTTTGATATTTATGTTACCGGTTCAAATGCTTTTCTTCTGAGCAGTGATTTGGCGACTTTATTTACCGGAAGGACATTTCCTGTGGAGATGTTTCCATTTTCTTATTCTGAGTATTTGACGTATTTTGATGATCATTGTTATGACAAATCTCTTGATGAATATGTACGGAAGGGAGGTATGGCCGGAAGTTATATTTATGGTGAAGACAGACAAAGAGATGTATATCTGAAGGAAGTTTTTGACACCTTGATTTTGAGGGACATCAGACAGAAGTTTCATATTCGTAATCAGGATTTATTGGTTAATGTTACTGAATTTTTGATGGATAATATCGGTAATTTTTGTTCAGCAAAAAGTATCGCTAATGCTTTCGTTAAGAGTGGTACAAGGATAAGTGACAAGACCGTGGGGAAGTATATTGAGCACTTATGTAATGCATTTTTGTTCTATAGGGTTAGGAGATATGATTTGCGGGGGAAGAAGTATTTGTCGGCTAATGACAAGTATTATTTGGCAGATACGTCTTTCAGATTGGCGGTTCTCGGAAATAGAAATGCCGATTATGGCAGAATTTATGAGAATATTGTTGCAATTGAGCTGTTACGCAGGGGTTATCAGTTGTACGTTGGAGTGTTGTATGACAAGGAAATAGATTTTGTGGCACAGAGAGGTGATGATAAGTTGTATATTCAGGTTGCTGCTTCAATTTCTGAAAGTGCAACTTTTGCACGAGAGGTGAAGTCGTTGCTTAGTATTCGGGATGCTTATCCAAAGATTTTGTTGACAAGAACAGGGGTACCGGAATATCAGTACGAAGGGATTAGGGTGATTGATATTGCCGAGTGGTTGGCATCATAAAAGCAAGCCCCTCCGTTTGGGACTTGACTTAATTTCGATGGAAAGAGTTGACATTTGATGGGGCTGTAACAAAATAATCCCTTTTCATTTACGAACTATCAAAAGTGCAAATAAATCAGTCGAAACAAAAAGGAATTGTACTTGTAGGACATTCGGCAGATGCTTGTCTGTTTAGGGCTTGACAGTGAGAAAAAGGGTGTATAATCTTTATTAAGCGCAAAATTACAGTACAGGAAGAAAAAATTAGATTAGGCATTGGAGGTACAAGCTATGAAGAGGATTTTTAAGGTGACCGGTATGCATTGTTCCGCCTGCTCCAGCCGCATTGAAAAGGTGCTGCAGCGGGCGGAGGGGGTGAATTCCGTCAGCGTCAATTTGCTGAGAAACCGCATGCAGGTGGATTTTGATGAGAATAAAATAAAGGAGAAGGATATTTGCGACAGGGTGGAGCGGATCGGTTTTGGGGCTGTTCCCTTTGTGCCAAGTATGACTGCGGCGAAGGAGGACCCTGCGGCGGTGGAAATGGCAGGGATGCAAAGGCGTCTTTTGTTGAGCTTGTTGTTTGCGTTGCCTTTGATGTTCATAGCCATGGGTCCTATGTTCGGGTTGGTGCTTATCGAAGACAGAATTATCAAATGGTGGGCGGAGATGACACTGTGCCTGCCGGTGCTGGTTATTAATGCGGACTATTTTGTTCGAGGTTACAATAATTTGTTTGTTTTGAATCCGAATATGGATTCTTTAATTGCCCTTTCAGCCAGCGCCTCTTTTGTCAGTCAGTATTATGATTCTGCAGCCATGATTGTCACCCTTATAACTTTCGGAAAGTTTTTGGAGGCCAGGGCCAAGAGTCGCACTACCAATGCTATCACAGCCCTGGTTAATCTGACACCGCCGACGGCATTGGTGGAGCGGCATGGTGAAACAGGCGAAATTCCGGCGGCGGAATTGGCGGTGGAAGATGTAGTAATCATTCGTCCCGGTTATCGTGTGCCAGCGGATTGTGAAGTTGTGGACGGTTCCTGCTCTTTGGATGAAAGTGCCCTTACCGGGGAGTCACGGCCGGTGGAGCGGATAGCGGGAGAGCGGCTTACGGGGGGAACCATGTGCCTGAAGGGGCAGGTGCGGGCAAAGATTGTGGCGGTGGGTGAAGATACCACTTTGGCGGCCATCATCCGGCTGGTGGAGGAGGCCACTACCACCAAGGCGCCAGTGGCACAATTGGCGGATAAAGTCAGCGGCATTTTTGTTCCCGTGGTTATCGGTATCGCCCTGATGGCTGCAGGAGTGTGGCTGTATCTTGGGGCAGGTGCCAATTTTGCTTTGAAAATAGCCATCGGAGTGTTGGTGATTTCCTGTCCCTGCGCTTTGGGGTTGGCTACGCCTACGGCGATTATGGTGGGCACCGGCAGGGGTGCGGGTATGGGGATTTTGATTAAGTCCGCCTCCGCTTTGCAGCAGGCGGCCCGGGTGGATACAATAGTGTTGGATAAGACAGGGACTATCACGGAGGGAAATCTGGGCAATACTGGGGAAGACAGGGTTAAGCAGTCCTCAATGGAAGCGGTGGCGAAGTTGCAGAAACTTGGCAGGCGGGTGTTGATGCTTAGCGGTGACAGGGATGAGGTGGCGGCCAGGATTGCTGCGGAAGTTGGCATCGGGGAATATCGTTCCCGTTGTCTGCCGGGGGACAAGGAAAAAGTTGTCCGGGAATTGCAGACCGGGGGACGTATTGTGATGATGGTGGGTGACGGGGTTAATGACGCCCCCGCCCTGGCCCGTGCTGATGTGGGAGTAGCCATCGGTGCCGGTACGGATGTGGCGGTGGAGAGCGGAGATGTGGTGCTGATGAAATCCGACCTTAGGGATGTGGCGACCTTAATCAGTTTGAGCAGGGCCACCATGCGGGTTATTAAGCAAAATCTTTGGTGGGCGTTTTTCTACAACGCTATTTGCATTCCTGTGGCGGCGGGATGTTTTACGAAATTTGGTCTGGTGATGAATCCCATGCTGGGGGCTGCGGCCATGAGTTGCAGCAGTGTCTGTGTAGTGACTAATGCTCTGAGGTTGTTGAAAGTCAAAATACAGTAAGAACGAGGTATCGTTGGAATGTGTGGGTATAAATATTCACATTACCTATTGCTAAGCAGTGAGACACATTAGCACAAAAAATGAGAATTTCTCTAACGTTTTGATAAAAGAGGGGCGTGGTAATAAGAGTTCAAAAAGAACTCTTTCAGCAATACAAACGTTTTTTGTTGCATTTTCGAACAAATGGGCATAGAATAAAAAATGTAAATGAAAAAAGGAGGACAACGGAATATGACAGCAATGGCAATGAAATTAAATTCGATGATTGGCAGCCTTGCTGATCAGGCAATTTCTGAAGTGATAAAGTATGTGGAATATTTAGTGTATGTACGGGATAGGGAAATTCTTAACAGTACAACTTTGGAGGCATTTCAGGAGGGAGAGAAAATGCTAAAGGACAGCAATACCCCTAAATTCAGTTCGGTTGAGGCCTTGTTCGCAGATTTGGACGCATGATGAAATACACAATTATTCGAACTTCCCAATTTAAAAAAGATTACAAATTGGCTGTCAAACGTGGGTGCAATATTCAGGAGTTA